>CAYTWX010000084.1:0-3849 GCA_964442085.1 uncultured Methylobacillus sp.
GAGGAATAGGGCCACAGAGACGAGCGTATTTAGTTACGGTGAAACGCGGTAACCTCCACTCGGAGCAAGGCCAAATAGGGTAGCATTGACACGGCTCGTGTTGCTACCGGGTAGGCTGCTTGAGCATACGAGCAATTGTATGCCTAGATGAATGACTGTCCACGACAGAACCCGGCTTAACGGTCAACTTAAACTAATATCTAACTTATTGATGGGCATAGAAAAAAGTTAAAAAGCGCTTGCAAAGCGCTTTTTTTTTGCTTATAGTGCACATGTAAGGGAAAAAGTGGTTATTTGTGGGAAATTATTAAACGAGACTAAGGGCGTTCAGTAATTTCCCATCTTTTTAGGTGCACATATGTATAAAGGGGCAACACTTCTAAATATTGACGGAAAGAATAGGTTAGCAATTCCCACGAAATATCGAGGTGAATTATTAACTGGACCACTTGTATTGACTGCTCATCCTCATGGATGCCTTCTTCTTTATCCAATTTCTGCATGGAAACCGATACAAGAAAAAATAATGAAACTTTCAAGTTTTGATAAAAAATCAAGCGGATTACAAAGACTATTGGTTGGATATGCTGAAGATTTATCATCTGATAGCGCAGGCAGGTTACTGATCTCCTCAGAGCTAAGGGATTATGCTTCTATTAGTAAGTCATTAATGATTGTGGGGCAGGGAAGTCATTTCGAATTGTGGAGTAAAGACAACTGGGCAAAACAAATCAAACTGATAAAAACGAATGATAAAAACCAACTTCCTGATGAGCTAGGAGGCTTTTCTTTATGACAAATAAAATACACATTCCTGTAATGCTAAGGGAAGCAGTTGAGGCTTTATCCGTTCGTAATGACGGAACTTATTTAGACTGTACTTTTGGTAGGGGAGGGCATTCTAGAGAAATTTTAAAGCTACTTGGCAAGAAGGGAAGGCTAATAGCTTTTGATAGAGATTTAGATGCAGTGAGTGAAGGAAGGCAGATACAAGATAGTAGATTTGAAATAGAGCACTGTGCTTTTTCTGAAATAGATAAAATATTAAAAAAAAAAATATTAAAAAACTGGATGGAATATTGATGGATTTAGGAATTTCATCCCCCCAGGTAGATGAAGCTGAAAGAGGATTTAGTTTTAGATTGGATTCTTATCTAGATATGAGAATGGATCAAACAAAAGGGGTTACTGCTGCAGACATAGTAAATAAATATGAAGAAAAAGACTTAATATATGCTTTGAAAACCTATGGCGAAGAAAAATTTGCTAGAAAAATTGTTAGGGCAATTATTGAACATCGTGAAGAAAAAGGTCCAATAAAAATGACATTAGAATTGGCTGATCTGATTAAAAATTCAGTTCCACAGAGAGACCTTAAAAGAAACCCAGCAACAAAAACATTTCAAGCCTTGAGAATATTAGTTAATAAAGAGCTGGAAGAGTTAAGTAACACACTCCCAATAGTTTTTAGTTACCTAAAGCCTAAAGCTAGGCTAGTAGTAATTAGCTTTCATTCATTAGAGGACAGAATTGTAAAAAATTGCACTAAATCCTTATTAAAAACTGACTTCATTCCAAAAAATATACCTATTAAGGCCGCAGACATAAAATTACCACCTTTCAAGGTTGTCCAGAAAATGATTACACCCTCCCTTGAGGAGGTTGAAAAAAACCCGAGGTCGAGAAGTGCTAAATTAAGAGTAGTTGAGAAAGTGATGGAGATGAAGTGAAATTAAATTTAATTTTATTTGTTGTTTTAATTATTTGTGCTTTGACAACTGTTAATTTTAATCATCTTAGCAGAGCAAATTTTGCAGCATTAGATGAGGAAAATAAAAAAACTTTAGAATTAAAAGATCAGCAAACTATGCTGAGAATAGAAGAGTCATCGGAATCAAGAATTGAAATTATAGAGAAAGCAGCAAAGCATAAATTAAATATGAATATTCCAAGCACAAAAGAAAAGAAAGTGATAATTAGATGATCAAAATTAAACCTAGAAAAGAATATTTTGAATTATCAACAGCTAGGCGGCGAATAGTTCTAGTATTTATGCTTGGATTATTTATAGCTTTATTTGCACAGGCTATTAAATTGGCAGCTGTTGAGAAAAATAAATTACAAAAAGAATCAAGACAAAGGCAGCTTAGAGTGATAGATCTCATTCCTTATAGAGGAAAAATTTTAGATAGAAATGGTGCACTCTTGGCAGAGAGCACACCAGTTTATTCAATTATGGCAGATGCCGCTATAGTGAATTTTAAGCATAAAGACTCTGTTATTCAAACTAGACTTTATGGTAAAAAAAAGAAACTGGCTAACTTGCTGAAACTAAGTACTAAAGATTTAGACAAAAGAATTAAAAATAAAAAAAGAAGAAGTGTTCGTCTAAGAAGAAACATTACTCCCGATGTTAAAGCTAAAATTATGGAGTTAAAAATAACAGGTGTTAGCTCAAATAAAATATACAAAAGATTTTATCCTGAAAATGGACCAGTAGCTCATGTTGTAGGATTTACTGGCAGCAATGGTAAAGGGCAAGAAGGAATTGAATATTTAATGGATACAGCGCTTGCAGGAGAGAAGGGAAAGAAAATAAATCGAATAGCTAGGGACAAGAGAGTCGTAGGAGAGTTTCAATCTATTAAGTTACCAAAAGATGGAAAAGATATAACATTAACAATTGATTTAAGATTGCAGAATGAAGCCTACAATGCTTTAAAGAAAGCAGTGGAAAAACATGAAGCGTTATCAGGATCTGCAGTGTTATTAGACGCCAAAACTGGTGAGGTACTCGCAATGACGAATTATCCTTCGTTTAACCCTAATGGATACAATAAAATTGGACCATTTATTAAAAATAGAGCTGTAACTGATGTATTTGAGCCAGGCTCAACAATAAAGCCAATTAGTCTTGCAGTAGCATTAGAAAAAAATATCGTTACACCAAATACTTCAATTGATACAGGGAATGGCTCATATAAATATGAGGGTAAATATATATATGACTCACATGCGCATGGCGTGATATCTGCCAAGGATGTGGTTAAGGTTTCATCTAATATAGGGTCAGCTAAAATTGGTCAAAAAATTAGCTCAATAAATCTAGCAGCAATGTACAAGAAATTTGGTTATGGCGTAAAAACTGGGATTAATTTTCCAGGTGAAGTAAGTGGATTTTTGAGAAAGCATACAAAATGGAAGCCAATAGACCATTCGCGAATGAGCTTTGGCTATGGAATGAATTCAACTCTAATTCAGACCGCTCAAGCATATACAGTATTTGCTAATAAAGGGAACTTAAAGCCAATAAAGCTGATTAAAGGAAGTGATTTTAAAATTAGTAAAAAAGTATTGTCACCTAAAACAGCAAAAGTAATGCTATCCATCTTAGAATCTGTAACTGATGGCGAGGGTGGAACTGCTCACAAGGCAAAAGTTTATGGTTATCGTGTAGCAGGGAAAACAGGGACAACAAAAAAAGACGATAAAGTAAATGGGGGTTATCTTAAAGGTAAATATATTGGGACTTTTGTAGGTCTGGGGCCTGTATCAAATCCAAGATTTGTAATGGCAATCATGATTGATGAACCTGGAGATATAAGTAAAAAAGGATATACCGGTGGGACGTTAGCAGGCCCAGTTTTTAGTAGAGTGATGGCAAAAGCATTTGAATGGTATAGCCTAGATGCCGATGGGCTAGAATTGGAAGAATTACAAAATGAAAAAGAGGCCTATGCTAATAAGACAAAATCATGAGTAATTTACTTAAAAAGTTATTAACTGAGTTTAAATATCTAGAACAAAATAGTATGAATGTTAAAAAAGACTCAATTTTCTTAGCATATC
>CAYTWX010000085.1:0-3834 GCA_964442085.1 uncultured Methylobacillus sp.
GTTCTATTGATAGGTCTCACTTTTTTATACCGGTCGTATACTAAGAATGACTGGGTGTGGTTGAACCAAAAATGGTTTATTTTCAGTTTAATTTTCTGGTTATATTTATTATTGATTAACAGTCCTTTAAGTACAAATTCTTCAGAAAGTTTTTTATATTCTCTTGCTTTTATAAGGTGGCCCCTATTTGCAATGGCTTTATCAATGTGGGTTCTTCATGACCACGCATCACGTAAGAAATTTCTAATGGCAATGTTATTTACTTTAAGTTTTATTGTTATCGATATTTGGTGGCAATATATTTTTGAGTTCGATTTGCTGGGTAATCCTCGTTACTCAAATACTATTACTCGTCTAACTGGTCCATTTAGGGATAATCCAGTCCCAGGAATTTTTATGGCTAGATATTTATTCCTTCTGTTGTACCTTAGTTATTTTATTAAGTATATTCAAACACCTATTAAGAATTTATTTTTTATCTTCATAATATTATTACTTGGAATATTATCTATTTACATAACAGGTGAAAGAATGGCTTTAATTATTTTTATCACTGGGGCAAGTGTAATCAGTGTGGGTTTATTCCTCCAATACAAAAAAATTAGAAATTATATTCTTTTTAGTTTGTTGTTAATTATTAGTGTTCTTACTATAGCCCAACAAGCATTTCCTAATTTAAATGACCGAATGATTACTGATCTATTGTATAAACTTTCGAATTTTAGCTCTTCTGACTACATGTTAGTTTTTAAAAGTGCTTATTCTGTATGGATGGAAAGTCCAATATTTGGTGTAGGTTTTCATCAATATCGTGAAGTTTGTACTAATCTGGGTTACTACGGTTCGGGCGGAGGGGTTTGTTTCCACCCTCATAATATCTCCCTTGAGTTATTGTCAGAAACAGGAATTATAGGATTCATGTTGTACTTTACAATGGTGGTATCTATTGCTTTTTCAAGCTTAAATTCTTTATATCAAAAAAAAGAATGGTTGCTTTTAACAATGTCTTTTAACTTAATTTTTATTTGTTTTTTCCCACTAATTGCAGGTATGAGTTTATTTAATAATTGGATTGGTGCTGCGATATGGATGCTTGTGGGTTGGGTTTTAGTTACTTCAAATAACTATAAAACTTTTTAATAGATCTGGTAAGGTCAACTGTGGTAAATTTTTCAAGATTTTCTGTTTCTATAATTCTAAATGGTGGCCTTGCTAATTCAGATTTTGCTCCAGATGTCGTTGGCCCAAAAAGAGCTAAGCCCGACTTCTTTAAACATGATGCAATATGGCTTGGACCAGAATCATTTCCTATTACAAATAAAGAGCTATTAATAACTCCTGCAAGGTCGCCCCATTCCAACAATTCTAATTTGTGACCTAATAAATCTTTGTGTAAGCTTAACTCATCTGGCCCTAAAATATTTACAACATCGAATCCTTGATCCATAAATTCTTTTGCAATATTTTTATAAAACGGCCATCTTTTCTCTGGATGATTTTTAGATGATCCAGGAATTAAAACTACATATTTTTCCGATATATTTTTTCTTTTTAATAAGGGAGAAACATCATTAACCATCCATGTAATATCTGGGTCATAAATTTCATGATCTGCCATACCATTATCTTTCAGCATATCAATTAATCCTTGAAGTCCAGACTGAGGGTGATCCATTCTTTTAGTTGTTACCCATAGCGCATTCTTTAACAAAAAAGTTTTATACCCTAATGTTCTTTGTGAATTTTGTAAGTCATAAACATTAGAAAAATTATAGGAATTAAGCTTTTTAATTAAATAGTAATAACTCATTAAGTTCCATAATGGGAAACGATTATCGACAATAACGTCATCAAAGTAAGGACTCGCTCCCATTAAATTCTTAAATGATGAGGTTGTCAGTAATATCAAATTATCTTTAGGATGTTTTATTTTAATACTTTTAAATATTCCATCAGATTGGATTAAATCTCCAAAAGCTCCATGCTTAATAAGTAATATATTTTTTTTTTGTTGCATATTTTATTTATTTTTTAATTTAATTACCGAGCTATATATCTTTATGATATTCCTCGAAAATGCTTGCTCACTATAATTTTTCATAAATTTTCTATGGCCATTATTTGCTAATGATTGTCTTAACTTCTTATTAATGATAACTTTTTTAATTGTATCTGCTAATTGATTTGAATCATCAATATCAACTAATAAACCATCATAATTATCTTTAATAATGGCTTTAGGGCCAGGTGACTTACATGCAATATTTGGTTTCTTTGCTGCCCATGCTTCAATAATAACTGCTCCAAAGGCGTCATTTCTTGATGGAAAAACACAAATATCTGAAGTTGCCATCAAAGCTTCTTTATCATCTCTCCATCCAAGGAACTTTACTCGCCCATCTAAACCTAGTCTTTTAGTTTGATTTATTAAATCTTTTTTTATAGGTCCTGATCCTGCGATCCATAAAAATACATCAGGAACTTTGACCATAGCCTCTATTAATATATCTATGCCTTTTACTGGATGAAGTCGTGATAGTGATAATAGCAATTGCTTGTCATCTGGAGTATCAAAATCTTGTCGATTTATTTTTTTAGATTTATTTACATTTGTATAAATTGGTAATTCATAGATTTTATCAGGATCTATGCCTTGCAAGACAATATGTTTTTTCAATTCATTAGTAAGTGCTATGTGATAGTCGCAAGCTCTAAATCGCTCAACTCCTCTGTACCCACTATGCCAACCAATATTAATATGCTCACCTCTTATTGAGAAGCTGCATGCTCTTCCCATCCAATAATGTGCTATGTCTGGCTTAAATTCTTTAATAACTTTTGATATAGTAAATTTTGATGGCCACTTAAATAATTTATTAAATGACACAGTCCTAAATGGGATATTAAGGGCTTTTAATTTAGTAATTCCTTTTTTGTTTCTTTTATTTACTATCGCATACTGCTCAATATTTGAATTACTTAATGCCGCAAGGGCATCAATAAAAAATATCTCTGCGCCGCCATCTGAGTGTCCCCCCATAACTTGAAGAATTTTCATAATTGTATGTTTCGAATTAACGGGATAAACCTACCTATTTTTCTCTGCCAGTCGATCCACCTTCTTGAGCTAGAAAAATCTTTCTTTTTACAATCTATCAAAGTTACGCCTTCACATCCTGTTAAAGTATGCAATCCATCAGAATATGTACCATGCAGATTTGGTTTAATTGTTTTAATTTTTATTGCTTTAAAAGCTTTTGGAGTAAGTTTCGACAACTTTATAATATTAATTTGGCCGCCATAAGTCTGCTTTGAATCCTGAACTGGTAAATGTATTAGGCTATCCAATATAAATGGCCTTCCGCCTGGTCGGCTCAATTCAATATCATTGCTTACTGGATTATTATTATGAATCTTCCAATTTCCAAGCAAGCTATTAGAATACGCAACATGGAGTTCCTTCAGTGCTCTTCCATTTTTTCCTGGCAAGGAATAAAACATCCACCATTTATTTTGGTATTTAATAACACTTGTATCAATCATGGCCGTATTAGGAATGACCTCTTTTATTTTTTTCCATTTTAATGGAAAATCTACTGACTCATATATAAACGTTTTCCCAGATTTACTTGATTCAGGAATCATATAAATTTTATCTTCATCTTTAATAATAAATGGATAAGATAAATGTGACTTATTTTTAAGTACATTGTGACTGGATATTTTTTTTAAATTTTTATCGAAAACGATACAATCTATTCGTCCTTTTTTATACCTATAATCTAAAAATTCAACGAATAAATAAAGTTTATTATTTTTCCAGATACCAAATGG
>CAYTWX010000086.1:0-3831 GCA_964442085.1 uncultured Methylobacillus sp.
TTTGGTCCAATAAGATTATCCCACCATCCAGGGTATTTATCTTTTGATGAATGCATACCAGCTAAATGATGATTACCAGTAAGTGCATGACAAACTAAAATAGCATTATCTTTTTTTTTGTTAAGAGCCCCATACGTTTCATATATTAAATTATATTCCGTTAATATTTCCCCACTTTGAAGCTTTAAGGGAATTAAGGACTTAAATATTTTTGGTTTAACAATACCAATATTTTTCTTTGAGGTCATTAATAAATTATACTATCTAGTGTTAATGAAAACATCAAATTTTAAATTTTCCGGATGTAGATCTAATAATTCCATTTAAATCTTGATTTTGTCTTATGTCTATAAAGTCATTATCTAAAAATAATTTATTGGTTTTTTCATATTGATTATAACCATGCTCTAAAAATAAAGCACCTTTATGTTTTAAAAATTTTGGGCTAAGCGTGATAATTTTTAAAATATCTGCATACCCTTCTTGCTCTGAAATTAAAGCTTTTTCGGGCTCATAAAGCAGTTCTTTGTTTTTCAAATGAGGATCTAATTTATCTATGTAAGGAGGGTTCGCTACAATTACATCAAATTTCTTATTCATAATATTTTCGAACCAATTACTTTGAATTGTTGATACATTTTTTAACTTGTGCCGTGAAACATTTTTGTTTGCAATAGCAAGAGCTTTGGACGAAATATCACTAAGCAATATATTAGCGTTCTTAAAATTTGTCCCGAGAGCAATTCCAATTGCTCCCGAACCAGTTCCTAAATCAAGAATATCAAGCTCTGCGTGCCTTTTATATTGGTTGATAATTAAATCAACTAATAATTCAGTATCTTGTCTAGGAATAAGAACATTCTCATCTATATAAAACTCCAGATCATAAAATTTCCACTCTTTAAGAACATGTGCAAGAGGTTTATTGGTAATTCTTTCCGAAACAAGCCCCATAATTTTTTTAAGATTATCCTCATCAATAAATTTATCATAGTATTGAATTAAGTATTGGTGCTTTACTTTTAGGGCATGCTCGAGAATAAATCTTGATTCAATTCCTGCTTCTCGATAAGTAAGAGTAAGATTTTCATTTAGTAATTTACGAATTTCTAGAGAAAGTTCATGAATAGTAATTGGCTTATTAGGGAAGCAGAGTTGATTTCTTTTGACTTCTTTAATCTTCATCAAGTCGTGATAATAGGTCAGCTTGATGTTCTGAATTAAGGACTTTAATTAACTCATTTAACTCACCATCTAATATTAAATCAATCTTATATAAAGTTAAATTTATTCTGTGGTCAGTAATTCTTCCTTGTGGGAAGTTGTAGGTTCTTATTCTTTCACTTCTATCCCCACTTCCAATTAAACTTTTTCTTTCTGAAGCAATTTTTGATTCCCGCTCCTGTATTTGGCCATCTTTAATTTTAGCTGCCAAGACACTCATAGCTTGTGCTTTGTTTCTATGCTGCGATCTATCATCTTGGCATTCAACAACAATACCTGTGGGTAAGTGGGTAATTCTAACTGCTGAATCTGTTTTATTGATATGTTGTCCACCTGCGCCAGAGGCACGATAGGTATCAACTCTTATATCGGCTGGATTTATATCTATATCAATAATTTCGTCTGCTTCTGGGAGAACTGCAACAGTACAAGCTGATGTATGAATACGCCCTTGAGTTTCAGTATCAGGAACCCTTTGAACTCGATGACCACCTGATTCAAATTTAAGTTTTGAATAAGCACCCACTCCATTAATTTTTGCTATAACTTCTTTATATCCCCCCACTTCTGCTTCATTACTAGAAATAATTTCTAATTGCCAGCGCATTCTTTCGACAAAACGAGAGTACATTCTAAAAATATCACCTACAAATAATGCCGACTCATCACCTCCTGCACCCGCTCTTATTTCAAGAAAAATATTTTTGTCATCATTAGGATCTTTTGGTAATAACAATGTTTGCAACTCTTTTTCAATCCGTTCCAATTCTATCTTACCGTTATCAATTTCTGCTTGAGCAAAATTTTTCATCTCTGGGTCACTAAGCATTTCTTTAGCATCTGAAATATCTTTATCAAATTTTAAATAGTCCTTATAAATATCTACAACAGGCGATATGTCTGAGTGTTCTTTAGATATTTTTTTGAATCTTTCCATGTCCTTAGTGGCATTTTCTTGACTAAGCTCCCCGTTAATTTCTTCAATTCTTTCAGATAGAGCGCTTAATTTATTTTGCATTGATATTTTCATAGATATTTATTTTTTTAGGTTATATATTTTTTTAAGCAGTTCCGAAATTTCCTTCGTTTCATTTGCTGCAGAATCATTTAATGCTTTTGTTGGGTGGTGTAAAAATTTATTTGATAAATTATTACTGAGAGTCTCTAGTATTTCATCAATCGATTTACCATTTGCAAGTTGCTTTTTTGCTTTATTAATTTCTTTTTGCCTATTATCTTCAAATTGATTCCTTAAAGAGACAATTGTAGGGCTGGCTTTTTTCTTATTAATTTTTTTATAAAAATTATTGACTTTTTTTTCAATAATTATATTTGCATCTTTCACTGCATAGGTTCTATTATCGATTCCCTCTTGAGCAATCTCTGCTAGTTCATCAAGCGTATACAGAAAGATATCATTTAACTTGGATGTTTCAAATTCAATATCCCTTGGAACTGCAAGGTCAACTAATAACATAGGCTTATGTTTTCTTTTTTTTATTGCTCTTTCAATCATTCCAAGTCCAATAACTGGTAATTGACTTCCAGTTGCACTTATTACAATATCATATTCATGCAACTGATCGTTTATTTCACCAATTAAGCATGTTTCCGCTCCAATTTTGTTTGCTAATTTTTTACCCCGGAACATAGATCGATTTGCAATCGTAATTTTTTCTGGCTGATGTTTATTAAAATATTTTGCAATTAACTCTGTCATTTCACCAGCTCCGACAAAAATAATCTTAGTTTGATAAAGATCGCCAAATATTTTTTTTGTAAGTGAGATAATCGTAGAGGCTATAGTTGTATTGCTTGCTCCAATATTAGTCTTAGACCTTATTTCCTTAGCAGCTTCGAATACAGTTTGAAAAAATTGTGACAAGAACTTCCCTTGCGTACCTGCATAATCAGAAATTTTTGCTGCTTGTTTCATTTGTCCCAAAATTTGAGTTTCTCCCAAGAACATACTATCTAATCCGGAAGCAACTTGATATGCATGAGTTAAAGCATCTTTATTACTGTAATGGTATAAATGTTTTTTTAATTGTGATAATTTTATGTGATGATAATCTGCAAGCCATTGGCATACAATTTGTTTTTTTTGCCCATTGAAATAAATTTCAGTTCTATTACATGTTGAGAGAATGGCAACCTGACTAACCTTGTTACTTTTAAGATCAAGAAGAGCATGACTTATCTGGTCAGCATGAAAGACTAATTTTTCTCTTAAGCCTAATGGGGCAGTCTTGTGGTTTAGTCCTATAATATTTAAATTCATATTAATTTAATTCACTCACGTTATCTCTATTCAATCAAAAAAGGGTAAAATAAGCATCTTACAATAAATAATCATAATTTTTTAGGATCTTAATCGTATGGATAAAACATTTAGAATTGCCCCTAGCATTCTTTCAGCTGATTTTGCAAAATTAGGACAGGAAATAAATGATGTAATTGCATCTGGTGCTGACATAGTCCATTTTGATGTGATGGATAATCATTATGTACCAAACCTCACTATTGGACCACTAGTATGTGAGGCAATAAGACCAATTACTGATGCAATTATTGATGTTCATTTAATGGTAAAGCCTGTAGATAGAA
>CAYTWX010000087.1:0-3806 GCA_964442085.1 uncultured Methylobacillus sp.
ACTACTTTATAATTATTTTCTTTAATCCACAATTCCATTTTTCTCCCTCCTGCACTAATAAAATCTTCTAAATTTTTCAAAAGAGAGCGATGACACAGTATAAATACTGGCTCTAAATGACCAAGAAGACTAGGCAATATTATAGTTGGACCTTTATCTTTAATACAGAAGCTTAATTTTTCTACTAAGTTGATCGGTAAGAATGGGCAGTCATTAGGGCAAAATTGCACCCAGTTTTTTTTTGCGTGAGATAATCCTGCCTGGATCCCTGCAAGGGGGCCAGTTTTATTTAAAATAAGGTCATCGAATTGAATATTTTTTGAAAATATTTTAATAGGCTGGTTTGTGTTAATTGAAACATAAGAGACTTGCTCTATTAATCTGTCATAAACATGTTTAATTAGGGGTTTAGTATGTAACTTGATAAGAGATTTATTTGTGCCCATTCTTTTTGATTCCCCACCTGCCAGAATTACCCCTTCAATTTCAGTATTCAATTAACCACCTGTGTGGGACATGAATCTAACAACTGCAGGCTTGCTATCAGAAAGATTAAACGTATGAGACTTTGGTTTTAGCTTCATACTATTTATGATTGCCTCAATTATAGGGTCATCATTATGAGGATTAGCTTTGATTAATGGGAGTAGCTCAACTTTATCTTCATGCCCAAGACATAAAAATAATTCGCCCTTACAGCTTATTCTTACACGATTACAGCTCTCACAAAAGTTATGGCTATGAGGTGATATCAAACCAATTTTTGTATTTGAGTCTTTAACTTGCCAATAATTAGCTGGTCCCCCAGTAGCAAAATTTGATTTTGATAATTTATAATAATTTTGCAGTGAAATTAATATTTCATTATTACTAACAGAAGTGTCAGTTCTATTATATTCAGTATTCCCAAGAGGCATCTCTTCAATAAATGAAATATCAAAACTAGAATCAATTGCAAAATCAACTAGATTAAAAATTTCATGCTCATTTAAATTTTTCATAAGAACAACATTTAGCTTTATTTTTTTAAAACCAATTTTTTTTGCATGTTGAATGCCTTCCAGAACTTGATCTAATTTACCAATTCTAGTCATGCGCATAAAAATATCAGAGTCTAAGCTATCAAGACTGATATTAATTCTTTCCACTCCAGAATTCTTAAGCATTTCAGCCTTATGTTTTAACTGACTGCCATTTGTTGTTAAAGTGAGCTCTTTTAAATTATTTTCTTTACTTATTGTTTGAAATAACCAATCTATATTTTTTCTCACCAAAGGCTCTCCGCCTGTAATCCTGACTTTCTCTACACCTAGCCCATTAAATATTCTTATGACCCTTGCAATTTCTTCTAGTGACAATAGGTCATTTTTTCCCATAAATGCCATTTTTTCAGACATACAATAGACACATCGAAAGTCACACCTATCAGTTACTGAAACTCTTATATAATTTATTTTTCTATTGAACTGATCGACAAGCATAATGGTCCTATAATTTGTAACTTACTTAATAGTGATTATAATAATAACTTAAAATAGGTTTAACATTTTCAATAAGGTAACTTTTTAAAGTTAAAGTATAATAACTATAAAGTATAAAGAAGTTAAAAAAATAAATAAAAGTAATATTAGGAGTATTTTTTAAAATGGCTTTATCGAGTTTACAATCAGGAAAAATTGCGGTTTATATTCAAGAATATCAGGATAAGCCAGGCGCCTTACTTCCACTAATGCACGCAATACAAGATGATCTTGGATTTGTTCCAGAAGAATCCTATAAACCAATTTCTAAGGCTTATAATTTATCAGTTGCAGAAATTCATGGCTTCGTTACTTTTTACCATCATTTTAGAACTCATTTACCAGGGAAAAATATATTACAAATTTGCCGAGCGGAGTCTTGTCAGGCAATGGGCTCAGAAGATTTAGAAAATTATTGCCAAGAAAAATTAGGAATTGATTATCACCAAACAACTAAAGATAATTCAATTACACTAGAACCAGTTTATTGTTTAGGTAATTGTGCCTGCTCGCCTGCAATTATGATTAATCAAGATGTAGTGGGCCGAGTAACTCCAGAAAAAATAGATCAAATTATTAAAGAAGCTAGGGAAAGCTAATGACATATAAAATTTTTATTCCCGGAGATTCAAGCTCAATATCCTTAGGCGCTGATAAGGTTTATCAAGAAATTTTAAATGAATCGAAGAAAAGAAATATTGATGTAGAAATTATTCGTAACGGTTCCCGAGGTTTATTTTGGCTTGAGCCTATGGTCGAAGTGGAGACCTTAAAAGGAAGGGTAGCATACGGCCCAGTAACTATTTCTGATATTAACTCTTTATTCGATAGTGAATTTTTCTTGGGCAACAAACATAAATTATTCTTAGGTATTACAGAAGAAATAAAATGGTTGAAAAATCAAGAACGATTAACTTATGCCAGGGTAGGCATTACAGATCCTTTAAATATTGAAGATTATGAAAGGCTAAATGGATTTAAGGGCCTAAAGAATGCTCTTAAGCTAAGTCCTGAAAAAATTGTAAAAGAAATTGCTGATTCTGGTTTGAGGGGAAGAGGGGGCGCTGCGTTTCCAACTGGCATAAAATGGAAAACAGTTTTAGATACTCCATCGGAAAAAAAATATATTGTTTGTAATGCCGATGAAGGAGACTCGGGGACTTTTTCTGATCGAATGATAATGGAAAATGACCCATTTGTTTTGATTGAAGGAATGATTATTGCAGGCCTCGCCGTAGGGGCAGACCAAGGTTATATATATTTACGTTCTGAATATCCTCATGCTGAAAAAAAATTAAATGAAGCAATAAGTATAGCTTTAGACCAAAATTATTTAGGTAAAAATATCCTTGGGTCAGATTTTTCATTTTCTTTAGAAGTTACTCGTGCTGCCGGTGCTTATATTTGTGGAGAGGAAACTTCGCTGCTTGAAAGTCTTGAAGGTAAAAGAGGAATGGTTAGGTATAAGCCGCCATTGCCAGCCATAGAGGGTTTATATGGCAAGCCGACTGTAGTTAATAATGTAATATCCCTTGCAACAGTTCCTATTATTATGGATAAAGGAGCTACTTTTTATGCCAATTATGGAATGGGTCGTTCTAAAGGCACTCTCCCTATTCAGTTAGCAGGCAATTTGAAGCAGACTGGCTTAGTGGAGAAAGCATTTGGTATTTCATTAAGAGAGCTTTTGTATGATTTTGGAGGGGGCTCTGCAACTGGAAAGCCAATTAAAGCTGTTCAAGTGGGCGGACCTTTAGGGGCTTTTTTACCTGAGGAACAATTCGATACCCAACTTGATTATGAAAAATTTAGCGAAATCAATGCTGTTGTAGGGCATGGAGGTATTGTTGCGTTCGATGAGAGCGTTGATATGTCAAAAATGGCTAGGTATTCATTTGAGTTTTGTGCAATTGAATCTTGCGGTAAATGTACACCATGCCGCATTGGCTCAACTCGGGGAATGGAAGTGATTGATAAGATTAAAACAGGCGTGGATCAAGAAAAGAATGTCTCATTGTTGAGAGATTTAGGAGACACCATGGTGAATGGATCCTTATGTGCTATGGGTGGTATGACACCGTCTCCAGTTATCAGTGCTCTAAATTTCTTCCCAGAAGATTTTGGGCTTGAAAAGACAAAGACTTCAGCATAATATTACAGTTTATACATTAAAATTAATAACTTAAAGAATAAAAAATATGGATGATACAAAAGATTTCGGTACACCAAGCAAAAGCTCTGAAAAATTAGTTGAGCTAAATATTGATGGAATTGAAGTTTCAGTCC
>CAYTWX010000088.1:0-3695 GCA_964442085.1 uncultured Methylobacillus sp.
TTTGAATACTATTTGGATTCTCACCTAATGCCTTTACTAGTAATTTCAAAGCACCATCTACATCTCCATTTATTTCTTTATCTTTGGCCTGTGAGATAGCATCCATGTTGATTTATATGTCTTTATCTCTATTCATTGGTTTAGCTAATAAAATATGGGCATCGTTGATTACTTTTTCCCTAAACCCGCCCTCGCAGTAAGAAAAATAATAAAGCCACATACGAATAAATTTATTATCAAACCCTAATTTTTTTATATGATTCATATTTTTAATAAACTTTTCTCTCCAATGCATTAGTGTAACTGCATAATGATCTCCAATGTCTTCTACGTCTTTGATAATCATGTCAGAATTATTTGATACACTTACCTGGATTATACTTAAGGAGGGAATACAACTACCAGGAAATATATACTTTTGAATAAAATCAACTGAATTTAAAGCGGCATGGTATTTTTGATCTCTAATTGTTATTGCTTGAATTAGTGCCATTCCATCATCCTTTAAAAGTGAATTAACTTTACTAAAATATTCATCATAGTATTTATGACCAACAGCTTCAATCATTTCTATAGATACTAGTTTGTCAAAAGTACCATTTAAATCACGATAATCTTTAAAAATAACTTTAATCTTATGGTTAAGTTTAAGTTTGCTAATTTTATTTTTGGTATATATGTATTGTTGTTTTGAAATGGTAGTTGTTGTTATCTTACACCCATAATTAGTAGCAGCATAAATAGCAAAGCCACCCCAACCAGAACCTATTTCAATTATATGATCTGTTTTTTTAAGCTTTAATTTTTGACATATAATTTCAAGTTTATTTAATGAAGCGGAGTTTAAGTTCTTTTTTTTATCTGAATATATTGCAGAAGAATACATCATTGTGGGATCAAGGAATAAGCTAAAAAAATTATTACTAAGGTCATAATGTTTAGCTATATTTTCGAGACTATTTTTTTTATTATTTTGTTTTAAATAATGAATAAATTTAAAAATAGGACGGACTAAAATATTGAATGTTCCCTCAATATTATCTGATATCTCTTTGTTTGTTGCAATTATTCGAATAACATTAGTTAGGTTGTCTGTTTCCCAAGTATTTTGAATATACGATTCAGCAGCCCCAATTGACCCACCAGTTATAAGATCAAAGTAAAAACATGGACTTTTAATTAGTATAGTACAAGATAATTTTTTATCTCGTCCGAAGATATGAGTTGTATCTCCATCAACTATTTTGATGGAGCCATATTTGATATTTTTTATTTGGCTAAAAAATATTTTTTTACATAATAAATTAATTTTATTTTTCATAAATTATGGATGAGGATAGGATGGAACCCTTTTTAATTTCAATAATAAAGCATTCCAATAAATCACAATAATTGTCCTAAAAGTTGATGGTGGAAACATTAAAATAATCTTATTTAGCGCCCATGGTGTCCACGCTTTTTTTGTTAACCTTAAAGTAGCATTAAAATTAAAATTTTCTTTTTCAAAGCTATTCATTGAGACGAATAAAAAATCTTTTGGTTCTGTATACTTCCAGTTATATTTTATATTCATTGGCATGAATGGAGAAACATGAAAGCACTTATCAAAATTAAATTCCTTAGTTCCTCCCTTTGAAGACTTGCAATCATGAACGTAAGCATATTTCTCATTCCATGGCGTGTTAGTTATATGTGAAACAATCGCAATCAATTTATTTAAATTATTAAAGCAGTAATAAAAGCTAACTGGGTTAAAGCAATACCCAAAATATTTTCCGTTAGTTAATAAAAAAATTTTACCATTAATCTTTAGATTAATTTTTTTCTTAACCAAATCTGTTACAGACTTTTTTATGCTATCTCCATTGCTGGTAAAATAATTAGCTTCATTAAATGAACCAATATTGAATTTGTTGTAACTCCAAAATATATTTTTATTAAATGCTGTATCTAATTGATCTAGGTCGATGTAGAGCATAGATATTTGGTATTTAAAATTATGTTTCTTTGGTAAATGTCTTGAGTGCGTTATTGTACCTTTATAGATTGAATGCATTTAAATTTTTACATCCTTAAAGAGTTTTATTGCATCATACGCACTTTTAATCCCATCTTCATGGAATCCATTACCCCAATAAGCTCCCGCAAAACTGGTTCTATTATTCGCAGAAATTAACTCAAATTTATTTTGAGCTTCTATTGATTCAATTGAGAATAGGGGATGTTCGTAAGTAATTTTTTTTAAAATTTTATTTGGATTAATATTCCCATTGTCATTTAGTGTTACAAGGATTGTACGATCTGATTTAAGATTTTGAAGAATATTCATATTGTATGTCAATGCAATTGGTGCATCATTAGCATTGTCAATATTATAATTCCATGCTGCCCACGATAATTTATTTTTTGGCATTACTGATTCATCAGTATGGAGCGTCACTTCATTTCTGGAATAGGGGATCGATGATAATACTTCCCTTTCATTGTCTGATGGATCTTTAATGATTTTTAGTGCCTCATCGCTATGACATGCAAAAAATATATAATCAAACGTTTCAACACCCTCTGAGTGTGTTACCTCAACTGAATTTTTATTTCTTTTTACAGTATTAACTGCACAATTTAGCTTGATATCTTTTTTTATTGAAGCAGTTAATTTCTTAACGTACTCTTTTGAACCGTTGGAAATCGTTAACCATTGTGGCCGATCATTAATATTTAACATTCCATGGTTATTAAAGAATTTAATGAAGAATAATGCTGGAAATTTAAGCATTGCATCAATGTTAGATGACCAAATTGCTGAACCCATTGGTAATACATAGTTCATTCTAAAATATTCAGAAAAGTTATTTTCATTTAAAAATGTTTCGAGTGATATCTTACTTTTACTTGAAAGTAAACTCAATGAGATCTTATTAAATTTTACAATCTCATAAATCATTTTTAAAAACTTGTAATTAAAGATATTTTTTCTTTGAGAAAAAAGGGTATTTATAGTTGTACCATTATATTCAAAGTTTTTTTCTTTCGAACATACACTAAAGCTCATGTCACTTTTTTCATATTTAACTTTTAAGTTGTTTAGTAGTTCTGTAAATAGAGGATATGTTTTTTTATTAAAAACTATAAAGCCAGTGTCTACACTAAACTTTTTATTTTGAATGACAATTTGATGAGTGTGAGAATGCCCACCTATTCTATTATTTTTTTCAAAAAGAGTAATATTATGTTCTTTTGATAGGCTGTAAGCTAGACTATTACCTGAAATTCCCGATCCAACAATAGCAATTTTCATATACTTTAGTTTTTAATTTTATTAGATTCTCTAATATTGCTGGAAACAGTTCTAATGCCCCAAATAATTCCAAAGAAAGATAAAAGTTTAAGAAGGTAATAGGTAATATCAATTTCCCACCAATAAAAACCTTGATTCGCTGACCCAGGGAAATGATGATGATTATTGTGCCAGCCTTCACCGAATGTAATTAATGCAACCAGAAAATTATTACGACTTGAATCTTTAGTGTTGTATCTTTTACTGCCCCATAGGTGGGCAATAGAATTTACGAGGAAGGTAGCATGGTAAAGAAGTATTGTTGAAACGACAAAACCCCAGCTCAAAATTTGAAAACCACTTGTATTAAGTTCTGGGTAGTTACTATTAACATATTCACCAAAATAAAATAAACCAA
>CAYTWX010000089.1:0-3675 GCA_964442085.1 uncultured Methylobacillus sp.
ACTTAAACTGCGATATAAAATCTGCATGCTTATGCAAAAATTCTTGACCTAAAATTTCCTTCGCAGTCTCGGCCAGTGTCGGTCCAATTTGAAGCTTCTTTACAATTTCGATTCTTTGAGGAGCAATATTTTTAGTAACTTTTTCGTAACATATTTTTACTGATGGAGCTGAATCAACTAAGGTCCCGTCAAAATCAAAAATCCAATTTTTAGTCTTACTCATTATAGGGAGATCCATTTTCCAGTCAGAATACTTTCTTGTATCGCTTCAAGTGTTTTCGAATTCCATATTGCATCTTCACTACTCAATTTGGGATTAAGGTGCTTTAATATTACATCGTTAAAATGCTTGATTTCTAAATCAAAGTGGTTGGCTGTTGGCACAACTTCCTCTTTGAGTCCTGATTTTTCAGTTGAATAAATTATTTTTGCGGGAAGGTTATCTGGCTGCCAGACTTGTGGACATTTAAGTCTTCCACTTTTACCAAATATTTCGAATTCAGACCTTCGAATACATTCGAAGCTGATATCCAATGTCGCTTTTTTGTCAGCACCAAAATCAATCATTACTGTAGTTGATATATCTGCTCCATGCTCGTTAAGCTTTGCTTCTGCACAAACTCTTATCGGATTCTCCTTGAAGCAGCTCCTTATTGTATGAACAGCATAAGGCCCTATGTCCCATAGAGCACCACCCCCATTAACCATGGATCTATTTATTCGATAAAATCTAGCAGCTTGAATTGGAAATGAAAACATTGAATGCGCATAGCGAATATCTCCTAAAATACCAGAATTAATGATATTTTGTACGCGATCAAACTGAGGGTGGAATACATACATAAACCCCTCCATAATCTTTACATTATTTTTTTTTGCTGCGTCAGTAAGTAATCGTACTTCATTAGATTTTATTGCCATTGGTTTTTCAATGAGAACATGTTTTTTATTGTTAATTGCTTTTAGTGCTGCTTCAGTATGTTCTTCATTTGATAGAGGGATATAAATTGCATCAATTTCTTTACTCTTTAAAATTGCATCAAAATCTTTATAACATTCTATATTTTCACTTAGGTCAGGTGCATATTTTTTAACACATTCTTTAGCAGAGTTTTCACGACGACTTCCGACGGCAACTAATTCACCCTGCACGCTTCCAGTTATAGCTGGAATAATTTTTTCATTAACTCTTGCAGCCCCTAAAATAGCCCATCTAACTTTATTCATTTTTTTTCTTCCGTTATGTTATTTTTTATTTGCTTCCCAATATGTTCCTCCCCTCGAGCTTTAGCAAGGTAAATTTGTTTTTGCCTTTCTTGCAGGTTATTTTTTTTTACTTCAGAAGTTTTTTTAATACAGTAAGAACAAGAAATTCCTTCGTTATAATGACTAGACTTCATTTCTTCTGGTGACAGGGGGTGTCGACAAGCATAACATTGGCTATATTGCCCCTCTTTTAATTCGTTAGTCACAGCTACCCTTTGATCAAAGACAAAACATTCTCCTTGCCACAGACTTTTCTCTTTTGGAACTTCTTCAAGGTATTTTAAAATACCACCTTGTAGGTGATAAACTTCCTTAAATCCCTTTTCTATCATATATGAACTAGCTTTTTCACAACGAATACCACCAGTACAAAACATGGCAATTTTTTTATTCTCTTTCGATTTCAGATTGTTTTTAACATACTGAGGAAATTCTCTAAAGGAAGTTGTTTTAGGATTTATGGCATTATTAAAAGTCCCGATATCTACTTCATAATTATTTCTTGTATCAATAAGAATTACATCAGGATCATTGATTAAGCTATTCCAATCCTCGGGCTTAACATACTTACCAACCTTAATAGTAGGACTAACTTCTGGTATACCCAAAGCCACTATTTCTTTTTTTAACCTTACTTTCATTCTGTAAAAAGGGTTTTCATTTGACCAGGAGGATTTATATTCCAGGTTTTTGAATGCATTGGAAAACTTTTGATCTTTTTTGATAAATTTATGGAATCCTAGGATGTCATCTTCTTTGCCGGAGATTGTGCCATTAATTCCTTCCTGAGCTAATAGTATTGTTCCTTTGAGTGATTTATTGTCACAATAATCTTGAATGATAGCTTTAAAAATCTTTATATTATCAAGGTTAATGAAATGATAAAAAGTTGTGGTGAGGAATGAGGCCATAATTACATTTTTTTAAATAATTATAATATTGTATTCTATGTTTAAATATAAATGGAGAGGTTAATAGAGTCTAAGCCATTTATTTTATTGGTAAAAAATGTTATTTTAACGCTCTTTACAAGATGCAATCATATTAAATTGGAGAATAACGCATGGCAATAGAGAAAACCTTATCAATTATCAAACCGGATGCAGTTAAAAAGAATGTTGTTGGAGAAATATACAGTCGTTTTGAAAAAGCCGGTTTAAAAATTGTTGATGCACAAATGATTTCACTATCCAAAGAAGAAGCGGAAGGCTTTTATGAGGTTCATAAGGACAGACCTTTCTTTTCAGACCTTGTTACATTTATGATATCAGGTCCAGTTATGATTCAAGTTCTTGAGGGAGAAGACGCTGTTAAGTTAAATAGGGATTTAATGGGTGCAACAAATCCAAAAGAAGCAGAAGCAGGGACAATAAGAGCTGACTTTGCAGATAGTATCGATGCAAATGCAGTTCACGGTTCTGATTCTGCAGAAAATGCTGCTATCGAGATTAATTATTTTTTTGGTTAAAATAATTGTTGGATAATTTACTTGAATTCAATCGTGAACAATTAACCAAATATATCGAGCAGTTTGGCCATAAGCCCTATCGCGCAAAACAACTTTTACGTTGGATATATTATTTTAATGAGAATAATTTTGGGGTTATGACAGATGTTGCTAAGTCTTTTCAAAAAACCCTTACAGAAAATGCAGAAATTCAAATACCCCAAATTACCTTTGATAAGTTATCTTCAGATGGTACAAGAAAGTGGCTGTTAAATGTTGGAGCAAGCAACGGAATAGAAACTGTTTTTATTCCAGAAGCGGACCGGGGTACTTTGTGTATTTCATCTCAAGTAGGCTGTGCTTTGGAATGTACTTTTTGCTCTACTGGAAGGCAAGGCTTTAATAGAAATCTTACTTCTGGAGAGATTATTGGTCAATTATGGTTAGCTAATAAATTATTAAGAAAGCAGGAAAACTATAGCCATTTAAATAATGAGAAACGTATTATTTCAAATGTAGTTATGATGGGGATGGGCGAGCCCCTAACTAATTATAAAAATGTAGTTCACTCACTTGAAATGATGCTAGATGATCAAGTTTATGGACTTAGCCGAAGAAAAGTAACTCTTTCAACAAGTGGACTTATCCCAGCAATAGACAAACTTAAAATAGATTGCCCAGTAGCCCTTGCAATATCGCTTCATGCACCAAATAATAACCTGCGTGATGAGATAGTCCCAATAAATAAGAAATATCCATTAAAAGATCTTATGTCTGCATGTATTCGATATATTGAATATGCCCCGCGAGATTTCGTTACCTTTGAATATGTAATGCTTAAAGGTGTGAATGATTCCATTTCTCAAGCAAAAGAATTGATTAATTTAGTAAAGGATGTCCCATGTAAGTTTAATCTTATACCTTTCAATTCTTTCGCGAATAGTGGGTATGAATGTTCTGAT
>CAYTWX010000090.1:0-3647 GCA_964442085.1 uncultured Methylobacillus sp.
GAGTCTCAAATAAAGCAAAACTTAAAGACTCTATTTTAGGTACAGGGTTTCCTTTTAGAGACTTTAAACACCTACCTGTTTATCTTAAAATTTTTGAAGAGGTAATTCGGGGTACTTCGGGCGTTCGTCGGCCTGGTTCAGCCGCACTTGATCTAGCTTATGTTGCAGCTGGCTGGTTTGATGGTTTTTTTGAAATCAATTTATCTAAATGGGATATCGCTGCTGGTGGACTCATAGTTACTGAGGCGGGTGGAATTGTAAGTGATTTTTCTGAGAAACCTGGATGGATAGATTCTGGAAATATTGTAGCCACTAATCCTAAAATTTATGACCCACTAATTAAAATAATACAATCTCATATAACTGATGATTTAACCTAGTGCTTATGGCCAACTTCTTCATCATTCGCTAGTCGCACATCTTTAATTTCAGCTTTAAAAATTAATTTTTGTCCAGCCCATGAATGATTTCCATCTACAACTACTTTATCATCAGTGATATCAGTTACTGTATAAACTATAACTTCTCCCGAGCTATCATCACCTTCAAATTGTACCCCTACTTTTAATTCAGCTTCAGGAAATGCATTTTTGGGCTCAATTTGAACTAATTCAGCATCGTACTCTCCGAATGCATCTGCTGGCTCAAGCCCTAATTCAATGGTGTCGCCAGCTTTCTTGCCATGCATGGCTTCTTCAACTTTTGGAAAAATATTGTCATACCCACCATGAAGATAGGCTACTGGATCTTTGCTTGATTCGAGAACTTTTCCGTCAGCATCCTTGAGTTCGTAAGTCATAGTAACAACCGTATTCATAGCTATTTGCATATTTGAGCCTTATTTATGTAAATTAATAAAATTATTATTCTAACTTATTGAATCTGTTCAATACTGTTTTGACAGTATATTTTAAATTACTTATTTTTTTTTATGTAGTTTTTCGGGATCAAAATACTAGCTTCACCATTTTTTAAAGTTTTTGGATAATCGCGGCTAAAATGCAAACCTCTACTTTCTTTTCTATTGATAGCTGATATCACTATTAATTCAGATACTTGCAGAAGATTTCTAAGTTCGATTAAGTTAGCAGAAATTTTGAAGTTAGAATAAAATTCATCTACCTCATCTCTTAACATATTAATTCGATGAAGAGCCCTCGAGAGTCTCTTATTTGTTCTAACAATGCCAACGTAATTCCACATAAATGTTCTTAATTCATTCCATGTGTGTGTGATTAATATTTCTTCATCTGAATCCGTTACTCTACTTTCGTCCCACTTAGGTAGATTATATTTATGTTTGAAATTATCTCTTAAGATATTTTCTGTAACTAAATCAGAATAAACCAAGCACTCTAACAGCGAATTACTTGCCAGACGGTTTGCACCATGAAGGCCGGTATGAGCAACTTCTCCAATTGCATGCAATTGTTTTACGTCTGTCCTTCCTTGCCGATCAATAATCAACCCACCACAGTTATAATGTGCAGCAGGTACGACTGGAATTGGTTCTTTAGTTATGTCAATACCTAAGCCCATACAACGCTTATAAATCATTGGAAATCTTTTTTGTATGAATGCTTTTGTTTTACCTGTGATGTCAAGGTAAACACAATCCAGTCCTCTTTTTTTCATTTCAAAATCAATAGCACGTGCGACTATATCCCTCGGAGCCAAATCTCCTCTTTCATCATAGCGCTTCATAAACTCTTCGCCGTTTTTAAGTTTTAGTTTTCCACCTTCACCTCTTAAAGCTTCTGAAATAAGAAAAGATGTATCCTTAGAGTGGTATAGGCATGTTGGATGAAATTGAACAAATTCCATATTTGCAACTCGGCATCCAGCTCTCCACCCCATTGCTTGACCGTCACCTGTGCTTACATCTGGATTAGTTGTGTAAAGGTAAACCTTACTTGCCCCTCCGGTAGCTAAAATTGTATTATTAGATTTTATTGTAAAAATTTGATTTGTTTTGTTTTCAAGAATATAGGCACCTAAGCAAACATTTTGACCGGTAGAAATGTTTATCTTATCTGATGTGATGAGATCAACTGCAATATGATCCTCAAAAATATGAATATTTGGATGTTCTGAAGCAGTCTTAATTAGGTTATCTTGTATTGCTCTTCCAGTGGTATCTGCTACATGTGCAATACGCCTGTGAGAATGACCACCTTCTTGAGTCAGGTGTAATTTCTTACTATTATTATCTGTAGTGAAGTTCACACCAGTCTTAGCTAGCCAATTAAGTGATTTTTGCCCATTCTCTACAACAAATTTTGTTACATCGAGATCGCATAAGCCAGCCCCAGCTATTTTAGTGTCATTAATATGTGACTCTGGTGAGTCATCATCTGAGATGACCGCAGCAATTCCACCTTGAGCCCAATGACTAGAGCTATCGGCAAGTTTACGCTTGCTTATAATCGCAACTTTTTTATGGGCAGCTAATTTGACCGCGCTACTTAACCCGGCTAAACCACTACCAATTATCAAAACATCAAAATTAAACATAAATCTTATAAATTTAAGGAACTTAAAATATATTTTTGTGGTCTCGCTATTGTAACCATATTATTTTAAAAAATATTAAATTTATTTGAAAGCGATTAATAAAATGAATACATTAAATGTACTAGCTACTGAGAGTCATGTGTACAATATTAAAAAAGTTAATAATATTGAAGAAAAACTAATGGAATCTCGCCCGGTTAATCCCGAAAGAGCAATTGATCAAAAGCTAGTTGAGAAATGTCAGAAAGGTGACAAACAAGCTTTTAGTATGCTGGTTGAAAAATACCAACGCAGATTGACGCGCCTTTTATCAAGGATGGTAAGAGACCAGTCTGAGATTGAAGATATAGTCCAAGACTCTTTCATTAAAGCTTATCGCGCCATTAACAATTTCCGTGGTGATAGTGCTTTCTATACCTGGCTTTATAGAATAGGCATAAATACAGCTAAAAATCATCTAGTAAAGCTTGGTAAAAGACCAAAAGCTATGAATGATGTTGAAATTGAAGAGATCGAAAATTTTGAAGATGCACCAGACTTAAGGAATCATGAGACTCCCGAAAGCACAATGATGAGCAGTGAAATAGTAGCTTCGGTTAATCAGACTATCGAAGCCTTACCTGATGAATTAAAAGAAGCAATCTCTCTAAGAGAGATGGATGGGTTAAGTTATGAAGAAATTTCTGACTTAATGAATTGCCCTATTGGTACAGTGAGATCTAGAATTTTTAGAGCGCGAGAAGCTATTGCGGAAAAACTAAAACCACTAATAGAAACTACAAATAAACGTTGGTAAATATAGGAAGGATAATATTATGAATGAAAAACTTTCATCTTTTTTTGATAATGAGTTAGATAGTACTGAGATTGATAAACTTCTTAATCAAATAAGCAAACAAAAGAAAAATAGCCATTGGGCACACTATCAATTGATTCGTGATGTTATTCAAAATAACCATCTCGGGTCACACAAGTTAACAAAAAATATCATTGATGCTATCGAGAAAGAACCAACCCAATTAGGTGGTTTTG
Organism: uncultured Methylobacillus sp.; assembly: GCA_964442085.1. Lineage (GTDB taxonomy): Bacteria > Pseudomonadota > Gammaproteobacteria > Burkholderiales > Methylophilaceae > BACL14. The sequence goes on from CAYTWX010000090.1 coordinate 3,547, forward strand.
GCAAACACAATAATGAACCTAGAGTTAGTAAAACAAATTATTGGCCAATAGCTGCTTCATTTGCTGCATTATTTGTTATTGGCTTAACTGCTCTAAATCTT
>CAYTWX010000091.1:0-3643 GCA_964442085.1 uncultured Methylobacillus sp.
ACATTCCGTATTATCATCAAATAGTATCTCTAATAGTTTTGATTTCTGATGAAGCTTAATTTCTTTTGGGGAAGGTGTATTTGCCATTAAATTTTAAATAAAATTAATACTAAATTTTAGCAGAAAATTTAGCTATTTGATTTTTATACGCTAACTGATGTGATAAGAGCTTTAATTTTTTTCATTGCATTTTGCTCAATCTGCCTAATTCTTTCAGCGGATACTTTGTATTTTTTACCAAGTTCATGGAGAGTGTCGGTTTTATCCTCTTTTAACCACCTTGCTTCAACAATTTCTCTACTTCTGCTATCTAGCTTCTTAAGTGCATTATTTAGATTTTTTGTATTATTTGATTCGGCTTCTATTTTTTCAATTCGCTCTGACGGTGACATAGCTAAATCTTTTAAATACGCTATAGGACGAAATTGATCCTCATCCGAATCATCATTTGAGTAATCAATCGATATTTCTTGCCCACTAAAGCGAAATTCCATTTCACGGACTTCATCTTCTTTAACATTTAATTCTTTAGCGATTGACTTTATTTCTTCTAGCCCCAGAGGTTGTAGGCTTGATCTTAGACTCCTAAGATTAAAAAATAATTTTCTTTGTGCTTTAGTTGTTGCCATCTTAACTAGACGCCAGTTTTTAACAACATATTCCTGTATTTCAGCCTTAATCCAAAACATTGCATATGATACTAATCTTACACCACGATCCACATCAAATTTTTTAACAGCTTTCATTAGGCCAATATTTCCTTCTTGAACCAAGTCCGAATGAGGAAGACCATAACCGCTATAAGATCTTGCAATTTTCATAACAAGTTTTAGGTGTGAAAGAATAAGTTTTTTTGCTGCCTCTAAATCATTATCATTTTTAAGGCGCATACCAAGCTCATACTCTTCATCCTCAGTTAGAAAAGGAATTTCTTGAATTGATTGTTGATACATTGAAAAGCTATCAGCATTATTGAAGGGCGATAAAGATAAATAATTATTCATATATAAAAATTTTTTTAATTTAGGTTAACATTTTAGCACTCTTTGTATGAGAGTGCTAGATTACACTTTAAGTTCCATTAAATACAATGGTTTAGTTGAATATTTCAAATTTTTTGACAGATTGCCATGCTGCGAAAAAAGATGCAAAACATCCAATCAGCATTGCAACTATAATAATAGTTATATTTTGTTGCCATATTAAGTTTTTTAAGATGAAAGTCCCACCAAGCATTGCATCTAGATTTATCGATGCTTTGTTGAATATCTCAATGCTAAGTTTGAGGGTTAAGACAGTCATGAATCCACCGCCTAAACCATATATTAAACCTGTATAGATAAAGGGTCTTTGAATAAAGCTGTTGGTTGCTCCAATCAACTTACTTACTTCTATCTCATCTTTATGGGTTAACGTTTGTAGGCGAATCGTGTTGCCAATTACCACAATAAGAACAATTATTAATATAATGCCTAGGAAACTCAATCCAATTTTTATCAAATACAGAATAGATCTTAGTTTCTTAACCCAACCTGCATCGAAAAAAATATCCTCAACTCCATCAATAGTTTTTAAATTATCTATAAGTACATTTATTGCTTCTTCATCAAAGGTATTTAATGAAATAAAAAATGCATCAGGTAGTGGATTTTCCGATATACCAGTATCGAGTGGGTTTAGATTTAATTTACTTTGTAATTTATCCCATGCTGTTAGTTTACTTTCAAAATGAGATTTTTTAATTATTGTGGTTTTGTTTAGAGCTGATTGGATAAAATCTATTTGGTCTTGTTTGATATTCTTTTTTAAAAATAGACTTAATTCTGCATCATATGCAATATTATTTGAAATTTGAGAAACATTTTCTACGATTAACAAGCCAGAGCTCGGTAAAAATAACGTAACACCAATAACTATGAACATCATGAGCGAGGAGGAAATATTAGAAAAAATTCTAACCATAGCCCTATTAAATGCCTGAAAGTGGTTATGAAGGTAATTGAACATAATCTGCTTGGCCTTCCAATCGCCCGCTAATTAAGTGGACTTTTTTATGCTTAATTGGAGTAATTGGTAATTCGTGTGTTGATATGATTACAGTTACACCAACTTGTTGAAAACTGTAAAAAATATTCATGATTTCATCAGCATATTCTCTATCTAAATTACCAGTGGGCTCATCAGCAATTAATATAGAAGGTCGAGAAACTATGGCTCTTGCTATTGCTAGCCTTTGTTGCTCTCCTCCAGAAAGTGAAATTGGCATTATCTTTTCTTTGTTTAAAAGACCAACCTTATCTAATGCAGCTCTAACTCTTCTATTAATATTTACTCCACCAATATCGTTTATAGCTAATGGCAAAGAAACATTTTCAAAGCAGTTCCTATCGTAAAGCAATTTATGATCTTGGAAAATCATACCGAATTTTCTTCTCAAATAGGGTATGTCGTTCGATTTAAGTTGCGATAAATTCATATTTTCAAAAACTATAGTACCGGAAGTAGGCCTCTCAACTGAAGATATTAATTTAAGTAAAGTTGACTTTCCGGCTCCTGACGGACCTGTTACAAAAACAAGCTCAGCAGGGAGTATCTCTAGGTTTATATTTTGCAAGGCATCCATGTTCCCAGGGTACCTTTTATAGACTTTGTCAAAATTTATCATTCAAACATTCCTTCTGCATATTCTTTTGCTTTAAATTCTCGTAAGTCATCAATTCCTTCACCGACACCAATAAATCTTACTGGGATAGGAAGTTCTTTGGCAATTGCAGCTAAAACGCCTCCTTTTGCAGTTCCATCAAGCTTTGTCATCACTATACTTGTTATTCCTACGGCATCATTGAAAGCTTTAAGTTGTGTAATTGCATTCTGACCAGTATTGGCATCTAGTACAAGCAGAACTTCTTGCGGTGCACTTTTATGACATTTACTAATTACTCTTTTAATTTTCGTAATCTCATCGATTAAGTTTTTCTGTGTCGGGAGTCTTCCTGCAGTATCAGCAATTACAACATCAATATTTTTTGCTTTAGCTGAATTTATAGCATCAAATATAACTGAGCTGGGGTCAGCTGTTGCATGTGAAATAACTGAAACATTATTTCTTTCACCCCAAACAGCTAGTTGTTCTGTTGCTGCTGCCCTAAAGGTATCGCCAGCAGCAATTAAAACCGTTTTACCTTCACTTTGGAGAATTTTAGTCAATTTGCCAATAGTAGTTGTTTTCCCTGTTCCATTAACTCCTACGACCATAATTACGAATGGCGCATCATCATTAATTTCAAGAGCTGATTCTATTGGGGTTAAAATCTCAATAAGGCAATCTTTTAAGATGTTTTTTAATTGTGATTCATCTTGAATACCATCTTCTTTAACTTTAGATCTAACTTGCTTGATTAACATTTCAGAGGCGCTAACTCCAACATCTCCTGTAAGAAGAATCATTTCAAGCTCCTCGTAAAAGCTTTCATTAATTTTTTTATTTTGAAATAAATTTGTAAGCTGGCCACTTAAATTCTCTCTAGTTTTTGCCAACCCTTTTTTTATTTTTTTTGTAAAGGAAAATAATCCTTCATCCTTTTTTTCAGATTTCTTTGGGACAGCAGCAGACTTAGATTTCTTTGGGACAGCAGCAGACTTA
>CAYTWX010000092.1:0-3627 GCA_964442085.1 uncultured Methylobacillus sp.
ACTATTTATTGAAAATTGGCTTTTTATTGAAAACCACAACATGTTGTATTAATAAAAAAAATTTTAACATCTGGTTGTGTTTGGTCAAGGGTTATTTTAATAAAAGTTCATAAATTTTAGTTTTGTTTCGTTAAAACATTATGTAAGCCATATTTAACAATTGATTTGAAAAAAATAAAAAATATAAATAATTTTCACATTGTGAGAAAATTACAATATGTACTTTTTTATATATAAGATTGTAATTTTTTGCCTTATCCCTTTTGCTCTGGCAAGGCTAACTTATCGCGCATTGACAAAACCCATTCATTTGCAATATTTAAACGAGCGTTTTGCTTTATATTCAAAAAAACGAAGTTCTGTATGGAAATCTAGAAAAACAGTTTGGTTTCATTGCGTTTCTGTTGGCGAAACCAAAGCAATTGTTAATCTGATTCAAATTTTATTAAAGCAACACCCAAGTACCTACTTTCTTATTAGCCATATGACTCTGACTGGAAGAAATACTGAATTAATTAACAATCCAAGAATTCATCGCACTTATTTACCCTATGATACTAAGGGAGCCAGTAAAAGATTTTTGTCTTTCTATCAGCCTAAGATAGGTGTAATTGTTGAAACAGAATTATGGTTTAATTTGATAGACCAATGTAAATTTAATAATATCCCATTAAATTTAATTAATGCACGGTTATCAAAAAAATCTCTAAATAAGTATTTACCTTTTAGAAAATTTATTAACTCAAAATTATTACAGTTAGATTCAATTTATGTGAGGTCTGAAGAAGATTTATCAAATTTCAGCAGGCTTACAAAAGCAAACATCAAATTAATGGGAAACATTAAGTTTGACTCTAGCCCCCCTAAAGGGACCCTGAATAAAACCAATCAATTAAAAAAACAATTAAAAATCTCTAGCCATTTTGTTTTGGTGGCAGGAAGTACAAGGGCCGGCGAAGAGAAGATTCTTTTAAACCTTGTAAAAAAATTAAATTATAAAGATTTAATTTTAGTGATTGTTCCTAGGCATCCAGAACGATTTAGCGAGGTTGAGAAAATTTTTCAGTCACAGAGTCTAAAAATTGTGAAAAAAAGTGATTTAGGTGGGGTTAAAAAAACACCACAATATGTCCTTGGCGATACAATGGGGGAACTTTATGAGCTATATGGATTAGCAACATTAGCAGTTATTGGCGGGAGTATTCTAGATTATGGCGGCCAGAACCCAATTGAGCCGATGAGTTTAAATGTACAAACTGCGGTTGGACCATCAATTTATAATTTTAAAGATATGGTCAACACTGCTGAAAAAAATAAGGCGATTTTTAGATTTAAAAATATAGCTGAACTAGAAGTGATTATAAAAAACCTAGTAGATAAAGGGCAAGTAAATCAAGGCGTAATTAAAAATGCTCAAAAGTATATAAAGCAGTCATCTGGAGGCACTGATAAAGTTGTTCAATTAATCAATCAATATCTTTAATTAATGGAGCAACTTTTTTAAAAGTCTCGTTCTCAGAAGTCTTTAGCCATTCGAATACTACCGACTCAGTGTTGGTAATAAAACAGCCTGCATCTCTTAGCCTATTTAGAGCATTTTGTTTATTTGAGATATTTCTTGAAACTATAGCGTCTTCGATGATAAAAACTTCTTTTCCTGATTCGATTAAGCCTAGTGCAGTTTGTAAAACACAAATATGAGCTTCCATACCCATCAAAAATATTTGTGGGCGAGTTTTGATCAAATACCTTAAAAATATCGGCTCCTCTGTGCATGCAAAGACAGTTTTTTCAACAAACTTTGCTTCCGATAAGAAAGGCATCATTTGAGGCAGGGTATGACCGAGCCCTTTAGGGTATTGCTCAGTACATATTTGTGGAATAGATAATTCATTAGCCACTGTGATTAGTAATTCACAACGCTTCATAATTTTATTTATTACTTCTTTAGGCATAGCTGTTGATAGTTTTTCTTGCATATCAATTACGACTAATTGACTTTTTTCTGTCAGAGCGATCATATCTAGCCCACCATTAAGTATTGGTTAATTTCATTTAGGTCTTCAAAAGATAACATCCCTGCGGATAATTTTAAGTTTATAAAATTCATTACATAATTATAACGTGATTCTAATATATTCAACTTTGCATTAAATAGTATTTGTTGCGCATCCAAAACTTCAAGACTATTTCTTAACCCCTCTTCAAAACCTAATTTAGTCGACTCTAGTTGTAATGTTGCTGCATTCATAGCTTGTTCATAAGCCTTTATTTCAGAAAAGTTAGTTTGGAGGCTCAAATAATAATTTCTTACTTCAAGGCCAATACCTCTTCTTAGATATTCAACATCATGCTCCAACTTACTCTTCAGCAAGACAGCCTCTCTAACTCTTGAGCTTGTCATCCCTCCTGAAAAAATTGGTATGCTAATTTCAACACCTATAGTGTCAGAAAAACTCCTCATTCCTCCATTTGCCGTTGCTCCATAGGGGAAGCCACCTTTATCCCAATTTCTGGACCGTGATGCAATAGCATCTATAGTAGGGTAATGGTCTGAACGCCTAGAATCGACTTCGCGTTCAGCAATTTTAATCTCATCCATTTTAATGCGTAGATCTAAATTATTTTCTTGTGCAATAGCTATCCAGTCATCTGCTAAATTATCAATTTCTGTGAAAGTGATAATTGGATTAAGTGGTGTAAGTTTTCCCGGTAATTTCCCGGTAATTACTTGAATTTCTCTCTTCTTAATTCTTAACTTATGTATGGCACTAATTTGTTGTGCTTCAATAAGGGCCTTCTTTGTTTTAGCTTCATTAATGTCTGTAACTGAAATGAGACCGGCTTCAAACTGCGCTTCTGCTTTAGATAATTGCCCTTGAATAGAGGCCCGTTGATACTGAAATAAATCTACCTGGTCTTTTGCCAGTAATGTTTCAAAATAAGCTTTCGAAATTCTATAAATTAAATCCTGCTGAGTTTTAATAAGTTGCTTATCGGCAAGGGAAACTTGAGATAACATTTTTTTATATTGCGCATAGGCGGAATAGTTAAATAAGGGCTGTTTGAGCGTAACTCCATAATCATATGATTCATAGTCTGCTTTTTTTCCAGACAATAAATCATTAGTTGGTAGTGATGAGGTTAAGAACTTTCTTTCTTTATCTTGGCTATCAAAACTTGCATTCATAGTGACACTTGGCAAAAATAAGGATTTACCTTGTTTAACTAATTCTTGTGCAGCTTTATTTTGAAATCGAGCAGAAGAAAGAACGGAGTCATTTTTCAAGGCATCCTCATACAGTGAAATTAAATCTATAACTTCCTGGGCATCTAACATTGGTGTGAATAATGCAATAGCAGTAGCACTTGCTAATAAAGTTTGATGTAATAAATTTCTAAGATTAAAAATAATTTCCATTTTGATTTAAAACATAAGTTTATTAAATAAAGAATTTTTGTATGAGTCGTAAGAGTGATCATTCTTAATAAGGTTCGTTTTCATAGCTTAATTATATATTAGTGGAACAAGCTGATTACGACTATTTTTTATCTATTCACCTATTATATACATGGATTAGCTTGCACATTTATTGATATTCGAATAATCTGTAAAGCTACTGCTAG
>CAYTWX010000093.1:0-3606 GCA_964442085.1 uncultured Methylobacillus sp.
ATTTGATTCAACCAAAATGGATCAGATGGTAGAAAATTTAGTAATCTTTTATAATTTTCTTCGACATGATCCTTAATATCGCCCACATTACTACTCAAATTTAAAGATGAAAAATTTTCTAAACTAATACCACCATTTCGAGTAGTTTGAATTGCTCTTATATTCTCAGGAGCTGGCCATTTTGGTATTATAAAATGTTCATGCATCATCAAAATCTAAATCATCATTCTCGTCAGGAATTTGGCTATTTCTAACATAAAAAGTGTTATCAACTTCGAAATCTTCTTCAAGAAAGTCTTTTTCTGATTCTTGTCTAATTAATTCTAATAAATTTTTCATGTCAGAAGGTAGATCAACTTCCCATTTAAGTGATTTTTTACTTTTTGGATGAACAAGGCCTAAAACCTTCGCATGCAAAGCTTGCCGCTCAAATTTGAGTGTTGTAGTTTTAAAATCTTTTGTCATAGACTTTATGGGAATAATTTTTTTAAGTCCATATGTTGGATCACCAACAATTGGAGATTTATTATCCTGCATATGAACTCTAATCTGATGGGTTCTTCCAGTTTTGAGAATACATTTTAAATAAGTATGAATACTAAACCTTTCCAAGACCTCGTAATTTGTAATTGCATCTTTTCCATTAATTTTATTAACAGCCATCTTCACTCTGACACTTGGATGTCTGCCAATTGGTTTATTAATAACTCCCTTTTTAGTCATTACTTGACCCCAAACTATTGCCCTGTACTCTCTATAAACTGATTTACTCTGAAGTTGCTTTACTAAATCTAATTGGGCTATTTCATTCTTAGCGACTACCATTAAGCCTGTTGTATTTTTATCTAGTCTATGGACAATTCCAGCCCTTGGAAGTGAAGAATTATTCGGGAAATGAAAAATAATTCCATTTAATAGAGTCCCCGACCAATTTCCTGCCGCTGGGTGAACAACTAAATTAGCCGGCTTATTAATTACAAAAATATCATCATCCTCATAAATAATATCTAAGCTCAAATCTTCAGGCTCAAACTGATTAGCTTGCTCTTCAGGCTGAATATCAATATCTATTTGTTCACCTCCGATTACCTTTCTTTTAGGTGAAAAGCTAACTAAATCAATCGTAATGAAACTTTTTTTAATCCAAGATTGTATTCGTGCTCTGGAATATTCAGGCATTAGCTCATGAATTACCAAATCGGCTCTTTTGCCTACATAGCTATTAGGTACTATAAATTTTTTTTTGTTTACTACCATAATGTATAATTTACTCGTTATTAAAAAATCTTAAGTCATATGAAATTATTATTCCCTTTAATCTTATCAGTAATACTTAGTGGATGTTTCATTTTTGGTGAACCTGAAGAATTTGATGAAACATCTGGTCAGTCTGATGCTTGGATTATTAGTGAGGCAGAATTTTTTGCAGATAGTAAAGATTGGACAAAAGTAATTGCCTACCTAGAGGCTGGTGAAAGAAGATTCCCCAATTCTAAATTAGCACCACAATTTAAACTTAACCTAGCATTTGCATACAAGGAATTTTACAAAACTGATGAAGCATTAGCCATGATCAATAAATTTATACGTGCCCATCCCAACCACCCAGTAATGGATTATGCTTATTATTTTAGAGGAATTATTTTATTTAAAGAAAAGGGTTTTTTCAACAAGCTTTCTATGCAAGATATTAGTGATAGAGATATCAATCAATTAACAAAGAGCTTTAATGCATTTAAAGAGTTGACTAGAAAGTTTCCAAATAGTAAATACTATGCTGATTCAATTGATCGAATGACATATCTGATGAATAAAATATCCGAATACGAACTGCATGTTGCCCGATTCTACATTAAAAGAATGGCTTACGTGGCAGCATTAAATAGAGCTAAATTTGTAGTTGAAAACTACAATCAATCAATTCATCAAGAAGAAGCTCTCGTTATTATGGTCAGCTGTTACGAGCACCTAGGTATTGAAGATTTAAGAAGAGATACAGAAAGGGTTCTAGATACAAATTATCCGAATACCAAATTTAATGCTCAAAAAATAATATCTCAGAAAAAAGAATGGTGGAAATTCTGGGATAGTATGTTTAATTAGATAACTTGCTTTTTCTTTTTCATCTTTTCGCGAAAAGCTGTTTCAGCTCTTCTTCTTGTCACAAGTCCAGTTTTTTTATTTGCTGCCTGAGCTTTCTCATCAAAAGGGTTGGATGAATTCTTGAGTTGAATTCTTAGCGGTGTTCCAGTCAAATCAAAAGCTTTACGATAAAAAGATTCTAGAAACCTAATATAATCTTGCTTTACCCCATCCAAATGATTGCCATGAATAATAACAGTTGGCGGGTTCATTCCACCCTGATGTGCATATTTTAATTTAGGTCGAATTCCCTTCACTATGCTAGGAGTATGACTTATTAAAGCATTTGATAAAACAGAATTAAGTTGAGGTGTCGTAAATTTAGTTTGACCAGCTTTATGTGCTTTTATAATTGACTTCATTAGAAGAGGAAAGCCATCTTGATTTAATGCTGAAATAAAAACTTTTTCTGCAAATTTAACAAATGGTAATTTTTTATCAATATCGCTTTTCAATTTTTCTCGCTCGTATTGCGAGACAGAATCCCACTTATTCAGAGCAATAACCAGCGATTTACCACTCTCCAAAATAAAACCCAGGATATGCATATCTTGAGCTGATATCCCATCTTTGGCATCAACTACGAGGACTGCTACATTCGCAAAGTTTATTGCATTTAAGGTCTTAATAACTGAAAATTTTTCTACGGATTCAAAAACCTTACCTTTTTTTCTTATCCCAGCTGTATCAGTTAAAATAAATTTTTCTTTGCCCCAATTGAAGTCGACTGAAACTGCATCCCGGGTTGTTCCTGGCTTATCAAAAGCGATGAAGCGATCCTCACCTAATAAAGAATTAATTAAAGTAGATTTTCCAACATTTGGCCTGCCTACAATAGCAATTTTTGGGTACTTATTATCTGCGCCATCATAAGTGTCTGTTTCACTTCTTTGTTGTGATAAGAAATCTCTAAGTCCCGATATTCCATCACCATGAGCTGATGAAATTTTATGCATATGCTTAAATCCAAGCTTGTAGAATTCTGCTAAAGCACTGTCATCAACCATGCCTTCAGCTTTATTTACCAACAACATCTTCTGCTTATCATTTTTTCGGATGATTTCAGCAATATGTTGGTCTACAGAATGAAGCCCTGATCTTGCATCGACAATTAATAAAACAATATCGCTTTCGTCTATTGCTAGTTTGGTTTGAGTAGCCATCTCTTTCTGGATACCAATTTTCTTGTCCGGCTCAAAACCACCTGTATCAACAAGAATATAATCATCATCACCGATAGTTAATTTACCATAATGTCTATCCCTGGTTAAACCAGGCATATCTGCCACAATTGCATCACGTGTTTTAGTTAATCGATTATACAAACTTGATTTACCAACATTTGGTCGCCCTACAAGCACAATAGTTTTCATTTCTTACCTATTTCCATTTTAGAAAAGCCAATCAAAAACGCCTCCCTCTTTTTTCTTTTTATCAAAAACTCGGTGTTTTTTATTTTTACTC
>CAYTWX010000094.1:0-3584 GCA_964442085.1 uncultured Methylobacillus sp.
TAGGTGCCTCCAAAAAAATAAATTATCATTATTTAATATGGTAACTATTTTTTAATTAAAAAAAAAGAAATTTTATCAAAACATAAATTCAAGTTAATTTGAAAAAATATAAATGTTAATTACCATTGGCCTTGGAATTCTCTTGAAAGTTGAAATTTTTGAATAGGTGTGGCTTCACCTAGAGGGATTGGAGCAATAGGATTGTGTTTAAAAGCATCTCTACCTCTGACTAATTGAGTTTCAAAATGCGGCCAAACTGATAAATCTGCTTTTACATTAACTGGAGAATATCTCATTGTAATTCCACATCTTCTTCTACTTGAATTATTGGCCTCAGAACCATGAAGCAAGCCATCATCATGAAGAGAAATTTGTCCTGCTTTTAAATTTAAAGATATAATATCACATTTATCAAATTGATCTTTTGAGACTTCTTGATCTAAAGCAAGATGATTAGCTTTGTTCACATGATGATTAAACATACCTTTTTGATGGCTACCTTTAACTACCTTCATTGCACCATTTTTTTCATCCGTATCATACAAAGCTAGCCATACAGTTACTGCCTTAGTTGGATTTAGAGGCCAATATTGTGCGTCTTGATGCCATGGTACAACCGAACCATCAAAAGGTTCTTTTAAAAAAAACTGTCCACCCCAAAGGTTAATATTTGGGCCTATTAAATCTTCTACATAATCAAGAATAGTTGGAGTTACACACAAATCATAAAACTTTCGACTTGCTTTATGCCATTGGGCTGTTTGATTAATATCTATAGAGCTATCTAATTTTGAACTTAACAATACAAAAAGATTATCAAGTTCTAAGCAGGTATCATGAGAAAAAACAGGTAAACCTTTAATATATCCATCTTTTTCATATTGTATTTTTTCTTTATCATCAAGACGCTTAATTTTTTTATCTAATTTCAACATGTTTCCCTCACAAAAGGTTTAATCTATAGATTTACCAAATGTTGCAGCATTTGATATTAAGAAACTAGATCTAAATTGAATTCCCCAATGATCATCAAGCTTAGTAACAATCCATAAAGTAGTAAAGTCATGGATAATTTTATTATTTTTATCATATCTTATAAAATGAATTTTATAATGTGATTTTGAAGGTCCATTTTGAATAGTTTCAATTTTTTTAATTTGTGTATGATCCCATCCTTCTTCATGAAGTAATTCACTGACTTTATTTTGGCTCTTCAAATATTCTTCTCTTGAAATAACTCCTACTTTTTCGTTTGCAAATCTAATATGTGGAAAATTAAATAAATCTGCCATAGCAATATAATCTCGATTATTAAAAGCATTTATATAATTTATAATAACTTCTTTTCCTATTTGCTCACTATTTTCTTCCATTAATTATTCTCCATCTGACCACCAAGTGGAATATGAATTTGGAGATAAGATTATTGGCATATGGTATTTTTTATATCTATCAATAATTTTAAATCTAATAACTATTTCGTTTAAAACTTTATTCTTATCTGAAATAACATGTACTTTTTTCCAATATTTCCCTACTCCAAAGACTAACTCGTAAATAGCATTTTCATCTATTAATTCTGGAGAAACTATTTCATTTAAACGCCCTTCATTATCCATAAAAGTTTTAAACAGATATTTATTTGTTTTAATATTTTTTAACTCTACGGATATACCCCCAGCATGAGTTCCATCAATTCCATTAAGAGTATGAGATGATATTATAGCCATTATTCAATCGAAGCCTTATCTCTTTTATCAGAAGTTGCAGCAACAATTGGACTTATTACACCTCTACATTTAACATTTATACATGCAGTTTTTCCACTTTCAATCGCCCTTTTAAGAGCTGGGGCTAATTGATCTCTTGTCTCAACTAATTCACCATGTCCTCCTAATCCTTCAAACATTGAATGAAAGGGTATATCTCTAAAATCAGTTGCGAAATGTTTTCCATTCTCAAACAGTCGTTCTTGCTGCTGACTAATACAATCAAGTCCACCATTATTATCAATCACAACAACTATGGGAAGGTTCTCCTGAAATGCCGCTTCAACAGAAAGTCCTCCTGATAAAAAGGCTCCATCACCACTAATAAGAATTACATTGTTATCTGGATTTTTTGCTTTTGCTGAAATAGCAAAAGATACACCTACACCAAGAAGAGAATAATTACCCGGATGCATTATACCGCCAAGTTTCTGTCCCTTGAAACCAGCCATATTAACACCAATTTCAGACCAAAAATGAGTGTTTCCTCCATCAAAAATTAACCAATCCTTTTCATTTAAGTAAGATTGCACGTCTAAAGAAAGTTGTAATGGATGCATTTTCCTATTATTAATTTTATCCTGTTCTGTTTCTTTTGAAATATGATCAAACCAATGATTTACCCAATTATTTCTTCTTTTTTGCTGCAATTGGAACCATTCATCCCATGAATTATTAATATCCAATAAAGTCTCAAGAAAAGCACCAGGATCAGATAATAAAACGAAATCTGCAGCTCTATTATATTCTAATTCTTCATGGCTTCCATTAATACAAATTAACTTACTGGTATCAAGGAAAAATGGAGGATTACCAAAATTCATTTGATTATCCAATCTCCCACCAATCATTAAAATAATATCAGCTTCATGTATTGCTTCTTTTGATGGATGGTATTGATGGAAGTCTGCAAGACCCATATAACAACTACTTTCTTCACCTAAAAGTTTTTGATGATAAGGTACGTTAAAAATAGGAATATTTAACTTATCTCCAACAGCCTTTAATTTTTTTTCCGAAAAAGACCACCATACTCCATGTCCACCAATGATTATGGGACGTTCTGCATTTGAAATAAGATCAATTATTATTTTTAACTCAACGGGATCTGGCCATGCCCTTGGAATAGATTTAGGCCCTCTTGAAAAAGGGCGTTCTTGTAACCCCGCATCTATATCAAACGATGAAAACATTATATCAACAGGCAAACTTATATGAACTGGTCCTGGGTAACCTGTTGTTGCAGCAGTCCAAGCTCTGTCAACAAATTCACTTATCCTTTCTCCATCTGTAATTTGAACTGAATATTTAACTAATGGCGCAGCAATGGCTACATCATCAATTTCTTTAAATCCCCCCGCTCCTTGTCTTTTCAAAGTGGATGAACCTGTAACAAATATTACTGGTGATCTTTCACCTCCTGCCTCAAGCATTGCAGGAACAGCATTAGCAAAACCCTCTGGGCCTACTAAACACACTGAAGGTTTACGAGTTATTCTAGTATGACCGTCTGCAAGATGACCTGCCACTTGTTCATGAGGACAATTAATAACTGACATTTGGCATTTCATAAAGCCTTCTAGAGCAGGATTACAAAAGCCACCAGCAAGTGTAAAAACATCCTCAACACCCTTTTCTTTTAAAGATCTTGCTAAAATTTCTCCACCGCGTATTTTTAATTTTTCAGACATCTATTATCCTTCTCTTAATCTGATTAAAGAATTTCTTCTTATTATTTTTAAATAATAAATAATAAAACTAATAAATTTAGATCTAGGCAACAATATAATTTTTATCTTAATTCATAAAACATCT
>CAYTWX010000095.1:0-3567 GCA_964442085.1 uncultured Methylobacillus sp.
CTGATAAAATATGAGACCCAACCTCAGCACCTTTTTCAACAAGACAAACACTTATTTCTTTATTTTCTCTAGTTGCAATTTGTTTAATTTTTATTGCCGCAGAAAGGCCCGCTGGCCCACCGCCAACTATCAAAACATCATATTTCATTACATCTCTTTCAATTGTCATAAATTTTTCACGCAATTAAAGGCAAGTTGATTTGATCACTACTTTCTAAGCCTGCAGTCATATCTCTACACATTTTTAAAAACTTTTTCATACCATTAGTTTGATATTTACTTTTTGGCCATAAAAAATAAAAATAACGATTTAATTGAATATCTTTAACATCTAAGGGGACTAAACTCCCCCTTCGAAATGCATCTTTCAAAGCAAGTTTGGAAATACAGCCAATCCCAATTCCTGATTCAACTGCACGTTTAATTGCTTCGGTATGTTCTAATTCAAGCCTTATATTCATATTCTTTTCATTAACACCAAAAACTCGATCAAATGTCTCACGAGTACCTGATCCTTTTTCCCTTAAGATCCATACTTGTTTAATTAGTGTATCGATATTAATATTTTTTTCTTTCGTAAGCGGGTGGTTAGGGGCGCTAAAGATTACAAGTTCATCAGCTATCCAGGGTTGGACTTCAAGGTCTGGATGATCGCAATCACCCTCTATCATGCCTAAATCTAACTCATGATTTATAATTTGTTGAACAATAGTTTTGGTATTGTGAACTTGCAATTTTATATTGCTATCCGGATAAGTTTGTAAAAATTTTGCAACTAACAAGTTAGCTAGATAGTTTCCGATCGTTAAAGTTGCACCAATATGCATTTCTCCAAATCCAGCTAGGGCTGAAAGTTCTGATTCGATTTCTTTTGCTCTATCAAGCAACTCTACTGCTTTCGGTAATAATTTTTTACCTGACTCATTAATGCTTAATGATCTCCCAACGCGATCAAACAATTGCAAGCCAAATTGTCGTTCAAATTCACCAAGAGATGTGCTGGTTGCTGATTGTGACAAGCATAACAATTCAGAAGCTTTAGAAACGCTATCTAAACGACTTACAGCTACAAATATTTCTAATTGTCTTAATGTGTATCTCATAATCTATGTAGTTAAATCAACTTATCTATTTTACTGATATATTATACAGATAATAAATATAATAAAACTGTATCAACCTATATAATCAAATCTATTTTAAGATTGAGATGAATAATTAGCAATGAAAATATTAGTAGCAATCAAAAGAGTACAGGATTACAACATCAAAGTTCAACCTAAATCAGATGGCTCTGATGTTGACTTGGAAGGTGTAAAAATGGGTGTGAATCCGTTTGATGAAAATGCGATTGAAGAAGCTATTCGTCTTAAAGAAAAAGGAGTTGCCTCGGAAATAGTTGGGGTATCTATAGGCTCTAGTTTAAATCAAGATGTATTACGACAAGGTTTGGCTATGGGGGTAGATAAAGCAATTTTGGTCGAAACAGATAAAGTTCTTCAGCCTCTAGCGATTGCTAAGTTACTTAAAAAAGTTGTAGAGAAAGAAAAGCCAGATTTAATTTTATTAGGTAAATTAGCATTAGATAGTGATGCAGGTCAGACTGGTCAAATGTTAGCAGGCCTACTAAATTGCAGTCAAGGCACATTTGCCTCTTCTATCGAGATTAAAGATAGTGAAGTATTTATTACAAGAGAAATTGACGGAGGTACTGAATCAATAGTAACTAAACTCCCAGTTGTACTAACAGCTGATCTGAGACTTAATGAACCAAGATTTGTAAAGCTTCCAAATTTAATGATGGCAAGAAAAAAATCTATTGAAACAATAAAAGCTGATGATTTAGGGGTAGATATTTCTTCAAAATTAAAAACAATTAGTGTCTCAGAGCCACCGCCAAGAAAAGAAGGAATCAAAGTTAAAGATATTAAAGAGTTATTACAAAAATTAAATGATATTGAAGGGATTAAGATATAGATACTTCGATAAAAATTTTGATTCTAGCCGAGCATGACGGTAAAAAACTTAATGATGTGGTTTTTAATGCCATTGGGGCTGCAGAAATTTGGGGAGGATCTATCGACCTACTCATTATTGGGAAAGAGGTTGACGATTTAGCAAATCATGCAAGTAAAATTGATGGTGTTGATAAAGTAATTAAATTTGATGCCCCTCATCTTGAGCACCCACTGGCAGAGGATGCTGCTAATATAATCTCTGAGATAGGCCAAGATTACAGGGTAATTTTAGCCCCTCATACGTGGTTTAGTAGAAATATTCTACCTCGTGTTGCAGCATTATTAGATGTTTCAATGATCTCTGACGTTTTAAAAATTAATGGTGATAATACTTATATTCGATCAACTTATGCTGGCAATGTGCATGCTACACTTAAAAGTGATGAACCGATTCAAGTTCTTACAGTCCATTCTAGTAAGTTTAAAGCAGTTGGTTTGAATGGAAACGCTTTAATTGTTGATTCTAAAGCACCAGAACCACTCAACTTATCTCGATGGGAAAAAGAGCGAAAAATAGAATCTGATCGACCTCCACTTATTAATGCAAAAGTAGTAATTTCAGGAGGACGCTCACTTGGCAGCGCCGAAAAGTTTAATGAAGTGTTAGCACCTCTAGCTGATAAATTAGAGGCGGCAATTGGGGCAACTCGAGCAGCAGTAGATGCAGGTTATGCTCCTAATGAGATTCAAGTAGGACAAACTGGGGTAGTTGTAGCACCAGAGTTATATATAGCAATTGGAGTATCAGGGGCTAATCAACATATTTATGGAATGAAAGATAGTAGAGTTGTGGTGGCCATTAATAATGACCCAGATGCTACAATTTTTCAATTCGCAGACTATGGTTTGGTAGCAGACTTATTTGAGGCAGTACCAGAAATGGCTACCTTAGTTTCAAAAACTTAAAGAAAGAAAAAACTATGAGTAAATATTCGACAGAAAAAGTTTTAAGTGTGCATCATTGGAATGACAGATTATTCAGCTTTAAAACAACACGACAACAGGGCCTCCGCTTCGAAAATGGACAATTTGTAATGATTGGTATAGAAGTTGAAGGACGACCCTTAACCAGAGCTTATAGCATGGCAAGCCCCAATTATGAAGAGCATCTTGAGTTTTTTAGTATTAAAGTACCGAATGGACCTCTGACTTCAAGACTTCAACATCTAAAAGTTGGGGATGATCTCTTAGTTAGCAGAAAGCCAACAGGCACCCTTGTTATTCATGATTTAAGACCTGGTAAAAATTTATATTTATTATCAACAGGAACAGGTTTAGCGCCATACATGAGCTTGATTCAAGATATTGAAATGTACGAGAGATTTGAAAAAATTATACTTGTCCATGGAGTAAGAACCGTTAATGAGCTAGCTTATGCTGATTTTATTGAAAATGAATTACCAAATAATGAATTTTTTGGTGAAGAAGTGAAAAATAAATTAATATACTATCCAACTGTCACTCAAGAAGATTTTAGAAATCAGGGTAGGTTAACTAATTTAATCAAAAGTGGAAAATTATTTACTGATATTGGATTACCACCAATAAA
>CAYTWX010000096.1:0-3498 GCA_964442085.1 uncultured Methylobacillus sp.
TGGCGGAAGAGGTGAGATTCGAACTCACGGTGGGTATGAACCCACGTCGGTTTTCAAGACCGGTGCATTAAACCGCTCTGCCACTCTTCCGAAGTGTGAGATTTTATCATATTGAAGAATTTACTAGAAGTATTTATTCAGAAAATAATGTATCTTCGAAACCAAAAAATCTTAAATCATTTATTCTTAATGGATAAAGTATACCAACTAAATGATCACATTCATGCTGAACAACCCTTGCATGAAATCCATCAACATCTCTATCAATTAGTTTACCAAATTGATCAAAACCTTTGTAATTGATCTTTTTGAACCTAGGAACCAAGCCTCTCATACCTGGCACAGATAAACAGCCCTCCCAACCATCTTCCATTTCTTCAGTTAGTGGCGTAATCGTAGGATTTATTAAAATAGTAAAAGGGACATGCTCCGCTTCTTCATACCTATCATTATCTTCAACACCAAATATAACTAACTGAATTCCCTTACCTATTTGAGGCGCAGCCAGTCCAGCTCCACTAGCATCATCCATAGTATCAATCATATCTTCGATTAGCTTATGTAAGTCAGGATTATCGAATTCACCTACCGGTTCGGATTGTTCCAACAATAAAGGGTGTCCCATTTTTATTATTTCTCTAATCGCCATAAGACTCTATAACCCCTTTGATTAAATCAGCTATATTAAAAGCCATTTTTTTTGAATTTGAATTAATTTCTTCATGAGAAATTCCATTTTTATTCAAACCCCTCCCGGCCGCATGATTAGCAACTGGGCAAATTATCGCATAATTTAAATTCATCTCTCGTGCTAAAGACGTTTCTGGCATACCAGTCATACCAACTACACTTACTCCATCATTTTCATAGCGATTAATTTCAGCCGCCGACTCAAGACGAGGCCCCTGAACGCAACCATAAACTGCTTCTGAATGACTTTTAAATTTTAGTTGATTTGATATATGAATAAATTTATCTAGAAGTAAGCTATTAAATGGATTGGTGAAGTCGATATGTTTAATGGGTTGCTTAACTCCATCAAAAAAAGTACTCTCCCTAGAATACGTATAATCGATGATTTGATTAGGAAATACAAAGTCTCCAGGCATAAAATCTAACTGGATCGAACCTACAGTATTAATACCAATAAGGTTTTTTACTCCAATTTCATTCAAGGCCCATATATTTGCTTGATAGTTAATTAAGTGAGGTGGAATAGAATGGCTGCTTCCATGGCGTGCTAAAAAAACAACTTTATGCTTTCCTAGCAAACCAAATGACAGAGCCTCTGAAGTATCTCCATAAGGAGTTTTAATAATTTCTTTTTTTTCAATAACTAGGCCATCAATTTTACCTAACCCTGTTCCACCTATAACACCAAACATATTTTTTTTCCGTGATATAAAATTATTTAACAACTATGGCATACTTTATTTATGAAACATTATATTACCTTGGAAGCAGGAAAAGAAAGCAAAAAACACTATGAAAACTTTCCTGTAGCAACTTTTTTATATCCACGAAAAATTCGCGATGCTGCAACTATACTCTACCAATTTGCTCGGACTGTCGATGATATAGCTGATGAAGGGAGTTTATCAGATGAAAAAAGATTAAAAAAAATAGAAATCTACCAACATAATTTAAATTTACTTAAAAAGAATAATGAAAATGTTTCCCCATTGTTTATTGATATTTATAAAGTGATGAACCAATACTCTATTTCGACTTCATTGCTTCAAAAATTTCTTGACGCTTTCAAACAAGATGTAACAAAGAAGCGTTACAAAGACTTTGACGAAATTATTAATTATACTAATAAAGCTGCTGCGCCAGCAGGAGAAATGATACTTGCTCTATTCAATAAAAATACTAAAGAAAATATTAAATACTCTAATTCTATTTGTCATGCTCTTGCTCTAATTGGAATGAGTCAAGATATTCATGAAGATATATTAAAAGATAGGTTGTACATTCCCATGAGCCAGATGAAAAAATATAACCTTGAAATAGCTGATATCCATAATAAAAAATTTAATAAAAATTGGAAAAAATTTAAAAAATCTTGGATTAAGCTCATAAAAAAAAGCCTCTTAAATGGCTTACCTTTACTTAAAAATACCAAAGGTAGGCTAAATCTGCAAATTAAAATTATGATCGGTGCTGCAAAAATATTAACAACAAGAATGAATAATGATAATTGTAATTTATTCACTAAACCGCCTAAGTTATCTAAGATAGATTGGTTACTTCTATTTTTTAAATGTATTATTTCAAAATGACCCCGCAAGAATACTGTTGGAAAAAAACCAAAGAAAGTCGCTCAAGCTTTCTTTTTGCTTTTATATTTCTTAATAAAAATAAAAGAAATGCACTTACTGCACTTTATGCATTTTGTCGGGAAGTAGATGACATAGTTGATGAAAATAATGAATATGAGATTGGTAAGAGTAAGTTAGATTGGTGGCGGTCTGAAATTGAACGTCTATTCAATAACAAGCCAAAACATCCAGTGACTAAGGCACTAGAATCTTATATCCCTAAATACGGCCTTGATAAATCTTACTTTACTGAAATAATAGATGGTATGGAGATGGATCTAAATTTTGACCGTTATGAAAACTTCAAACAATTGCAGCTCTACTGTTACAGAGTTGCTTCCACCGTTGGCGTATTATCTGCAAAAATATTTGGTTACACCGATAGTGAAACTTTAAAGTATGCCCACAATTTAGGTATTGCGTTACAGCTAACAAATATTATAAGGGATATAGGTGAAGATTCTAAAAGGGGTCGTATCTATATCCCACAAGACGACCTTAAAAAATTTAACATTACTGAAGCAGAAATTCTTAACAATACTCAAGGTGAAAAAATAAAAAATTTAGTTGAAAATCAAACTCAACGAGCACGACATTTTTATAAGCTAGCAATTGATAATTTACCTAATGCAGATAAGGTTGACCAGAAGCCTGGCTTGATGATGGGGAATATTTACTTTGTACTACTAACTAAGATAGTTAAGAATAATCCAGAAAATCTACTCAACCAAAGGGTAGGTTTATCAAGCTTCAGGAAATTTTTAATCGCCCTACTCACCTTTTTCAATTATCAATGGATTTCATAGAGGGCATATTACTTGCAATCACTAATTTTATTTTCCAATAAGACTTAGTGCTTGATGAAGCGTCTCTACTGGTAAAATTTCAATTCCACTAATATTTTGTTTAGCTTGATTTGCTTTTGGAATAATTGCTCTTGTGAATCCTAATTTTGCTGCCTCTTTGAGCCTTTCTTGGCCTCGCTGAACAGGTCTCACTTCTCCTGCTAAACCTATTTCACCGAATATTACTGTTTTTGGGTCTAAGGGCTGGTCTTTAAAGGATGAAACAATGGCACATAATATTGCTAAATCTACACCTGGTTCGGTTATCTTTACACCACCAACAGCATTTACAAATACATCTTGGTCATAACAAGCCACTCCAGCATGTCGAT
>CAYTWX010000097.1:0-3458 GCA_964442085.1 uncultured Methylobacillus sp.
TGACATTATTTTCAGAGTGGTATTTACCAAAATTTAAAAAATTTAAATCAGATTCGGACGTGTTACATAAATTATTCTCATTGATTTCACAAAAGACTCTTATGCAAAGTAAGTGTTTTGTTCACAGGGATTATCATAGTCGAAACTTAATGTTTATAGTTGAAGGCGTCCCAGGCATACTAGATTATCAAGATGCAGTTTTAGGGCCACTTACCTATGATCTTGTCTCACTTTTAAAAGATGCTTATATAGAATGGGATGAAGATTTTATATTGGATCAATCCGTTCGGTATTGGGAAAAAGCTAAAGGGTTGGGTCTACTGAAAAATGAAGATTTTTCAAGTTTTTATGAAAATTTTGAATGGATGGGGGTGCAAAGACATTTGAAAATTTTAGGTATTTTCTCACGACTATCCATTAGAGATCACAAAAATCAGTATCTTAAAGATATACCGTTGGTTGAAAAGTATTTGATGGCTACAACTGAAAGGTACAGAAAACTTCATCCATTAAGAAAAATTTTAGATAAGGTTATTACCTAAGTGAGAGCGATGATTTTAGCTGCAGGGCGAGGCAAAAGAATGAAGGAGTTTACTAAAGAAACTCCTAAGCCACTTATTTTGACTAAAGGTAAGCCGCTTATTGAATGGCATCTTGAGAAACTAGCAGCTACAGGATTTCAGGATATTGTAATTAATATTTGCTATTTACCTACAATGATTAAAAACTTTGTTGGCGATGGTTCAAGTTGGGGGCTAAACGTCACATACTCAGAAGAAAACCCTGCACTAGAAACAGCGGGCGGAATTAAGAATGCCTTACCATATCTTGGCGATGAGCCATTTGCAGTAATCAATGCTGATATTTTTTCAAATTTTGACTATGCAAAGTTACGGTTAATTAATTTAAGTAAGACTTGTGATGGATATCTAATACTTGTGGAAAATCCAGAGCATAATCAAACTGGTGATTTTGGATTGTCTGATAATAATTATGTTGTACTCAATTCTGAAAATCTCCATACTTTTTCTGGGATTGCTGTTTACCATCCTAGGTTGTTTAATAGCTTAAAAAAAGGAGTTAGGATGCAGCTACTCCCATTACTTAAAACTTCTATATCTAATTCTTTAATAAAAGGTGAATTATTTAAAGGAATGTGGTCTGATGTTGGTACTCCTAAAAGACTTGCACTTATAAATAAAGTAGATTAATTATGAATACTTATAAAGATTTTCAAAAGAGAAGAAAAAATTTAGCAGATATGTTGGGGGATGGTGTGGCTGTAATTTCTAATGCAGACGAATCATCAAGAAATAGAGATTGTGATTATCCATTTCGATCCGATAGTTATTTCCATTACTTATCTGGCTTCCCTGAGCCCGAAGCAGTCATTTTCATAGTGGGCGGAAATCAGCCTAGATCCATTATTTTTTGTAAACCTAAGGATATAAATAAAGAGATATGGAATGGTTATATTTTTGGACCTGAAGAAGCGGCAAAGCAATTCTTGTTTGAAGAAGCTTATTCGCTTGAAGAAATTAATAAAATAGCTCCCAAAATCTTAAAAGGCTATCTTCCGAGTAAAAATATTTTCTGCATCCCAGAAACATCTCCATCAAATAGTGCAATTAAGAATAATAAAAATTTACAACACTGGGTGGAGGGAAAAAAAGTCGAGGACAGCTACTGTGATTTAAGTATGTTATTGGATGCTATGAGATGCCTAAAAAATGAGAACGAGATCAATATTATGCAGAAGTCAGCAGATATTGCTGCTAAAGGCCATATATTCGCAATGGGTATGACAAAGCCCGGTAAATATGAATACCAAATTGAGGGTGAAATATTGAATCAATTCATGCAAAATGGTGCAAGATATCCTGCCTATAGCTCAATTGTTGCTGGAGGAAGTAACGCTTGCACCCTTCATTATGTGAGTAATGATAGTGTATTGAAGGATGGCGATTTACTATTAATTGATGCGGGGTGTGAGTTAGAAAGCTATGCCTCCGACATCACAAGAACATATCCAATCAACGGAAAATTTAGCCCACCACAAAAAGATATCTATCAGATTGTTCTTGAAGCGCAAAAAAAAGCTATTAATCAAGTTAAGCCCGGTAACTATTTTAATGATCCACACAAGGCAGCCGTTGAGGTTATTATTGATGGACTCATTGACTTAAAAATATTAAAAGGTACTCGTGACGAAATCATTGAAAAAGAACTTTATAAAGAATTTTTTATGCATCGAACAAGTCACTGGCTTGGTTTGGATGTTCATGATACGGGTAAATATATAGATGACTCTTTTGACGAAATAAATTCAAAGCCTGTAAAATTTTTAGCTAACAATGTCTTAACTATTGAACCTGGTTGCTATATTAAGCCCAATAGCAATGTACCCAAAGAATTTTGGGGGATTGGTATTCGAATCGAAGATGATGTAGCGGTAACCCCTTCTGGAAGCAAAGTGCTAAGTGCTAATGCACCAAAAGAAGTTAAAGATTTGGAGGACGTGGTAGGTAGTTTGAATGAATAACTCAATCGTAATAGTTGGAGGCGGCCCAGTTGGAATAATCTTTGCCCTATTAAATAAGTCTAAAATTTCAAAAATACTACTACTTGAGTCTAATTCAGAGATTAAAACTCATCACGACAAGAGGGCATTAGCCCTATCAAATGGCACTAAGTTTATTTTAGAGAAAATTGATGTATGGAAAGATTTAGAAGGAATGCTAACACCAATTAAAAAAATTCACACTAGTCAAAAAGGAACTTTCGGTAGATCTTTAATGGAGGCGGAGGATTATGATCAGGAGGCGTTAGGTTACATAATCTCCTATGGTGATCTCATCTCAGTTCTTCAAAAAAAAATGTCTAATTCAGAAAATATTAAAGCACTCTATCAATCAGAATTGTTATCATTTAATAATGATAATAAAAAACAAAGTTTAATTTATAAATATAAATCAAAAGAAAAGTCATTGAATTGCGACTTATTAGTGCTAGCAGATGGTGGAGGCAAAGAAATCAATGGCATAGCTATTGAAAGAGCGAACAAGTCTTTCGAGCACAGCGCATTAGTGACACATATAGAAACTGACATACCACATTCTAATATTGCATATGAGAGATTTACCAATATGGGACCAATGGCTTTACTACCTAACCTTCATGGCCAATATTCACTGGTATGGACGGGACCTAGTGATAGAATAAAAAAAATAAACCAGCTTGATGATGCTATGTTTTTAATAGAACTCCAAGCTCATTTTGGCGATCGTATTGGAACTTTTAAAATTTGTGAAAAAAGGATAATTTTTCCTTTGAAACAATCATCAATTACTGAGCACCCAAAAGAAAATATTGCGATAATAGGGAACTCAGCACAAACAATGCATCCAGTTGCTGGACAGGGCCTAAATACTGGCGTTAGGGATGCATTAGTGCTGTCT
>CAYTWX010000098.1:0-3452 GCA_964442085.1 uncultured Methylobacillus sp.
AAATAATGCTTAAGTATTTTATAGAGAGCGGATTATTTAATCCGCTTTTTTTATGATTACAATTAACTCACAAAAAAAACCTAAAGCAATCTTGATATGGCTGCATGGACTTGGTGCAGATGAAAATGACTTTGTGCCATTTGTAAAAAATTTAAACCTTCATGATGTTGAATTCATTTTACCAAACGCTCCATTAAGGCCAATTTCTATGAATCAGAGTATTGAGATGAGAGGCTGGTACGACATCAAAGGTACGCACGAATCTCTTAATTTTTCTTATCAAGATGAGAGTGGCTTAATAAAATCTAAAGATCTCATTGAAGCTATAATCAAAAAAAGATGTGCACTAAGTAGCTCCAACTTTAAAGTATTTATTGGAGGTTTCTCTCAGGGGGCGGCCTTATCTTTGTTCACTGGGTTATCATCAAATCTTGAAATTAGTGGGATTATTGCCCTATCTGGTTACCTGCCAAAAAACATAAAGTATTCAAGTCCTAAACATCCACCAATAATTGCAATTCATGGCGAGGGTGATGATATCATTGCTGTAGATATAGCTAAAAATAGTTATTTAGAAATTCAGAAATCAGAAGATTTCTTATTTAAATCCTATAATATTGCTCATGAAGTAATCTATGAGGAAATTATAGATGTTAAAAACTTCTTAATTAAGAATATATAATCATGGCTAAAGAAAATATAAATATAGAAAATCTGTTAAAAAAATTGGAATCTATTGTTACAAAAATGGAAGATGGCAGTTTGAATCTAGAAGACTCACTAGAGTCCTACGAAAAAGGAATAGCTTTAGTTAAATCAGCTCAAGAATCACTAAAGAAAATTGAGCAACGTGTTCAAATTCTTTCACAAAAAAATGAATTAGAAGATTTTAATCCCGATGACTGAAGATTTTAGTTTTTGGGCTAATTCGCATCAAAAAAGGATAGAGCATTTCATGATGCAAAATCTAAAGGATGTATCATCTAACTCCTTAATTCATGAAGTATGTAGTCATGGATCTCTAAATGGCGGTAAGAGATTTAGAGCTTTACTTTGTTATGCCATTGGCGAGGCTACACAAACCAATAAGCTAATTCTTGATCATATTGCTTCTTCTATAGAATTCATACATGCTTACTCTCTAATTCATGATGATCTTCCGGCCATGGATAACGATGACTTAAGAAGAGGAAAGCCAACATGTCATATGAAATATGATGAAGCTCATGCTATTCTTGCTGGGGATGCACTTCAATCGTTAGCATTTGAAATTTTATCCGCGCCTACATTCCTAGTTGATGCTCAAAAAAAAATAAAAATTATTCACTCACTATCTAATGCAATTGGAATAAATGGTATGGTAAAAGGTCAATCCTTAGATATTAAAGCTACATTAAAAGTTGCTAAAATTAAGGAATTAGAAAACTTGCAGGAATTAAAAACAGGATTATTATTCGATGTTATTGGCTCTGCGTCTTACCTTGTTGTAAAAAGTCCCAAAGAAGAAACTAAGATAAAAATTAGTAAACTTTGTTTATTGCTAGGGAAAATTTATCAGATAACAGATGATATTCTTGATTATGAATCGAATGATGAAATTTTAGGTAAAACGAGTGGTAAAGATAAAAAAGATAATAAGTTAACTTACGTTTCACTAGTGGGTATTGATGAAGCAAAAAAGATTAATAGTGGTTATTTTAAGGAAATCAAAACAATAATAAGTTTGATTCCTGGAAATACTATATTTTTAAGGAAATTAATTGAAAAAATTTATCAAAGAAGTCATTAAATGGATTATCTAGAAAAAATAAATACACCATCAGATATCAAAAAGCTTTCTAGAAGTGAATTGAAGTTACTAGCCAAAGAACTTCGTTCTTTTATAATTGACAGCGTATCAAGAACAGGCGGGCATCTGTCATCAAACTTAGGTGTAATTGAGCTCACTATAGCCCTTCATTATGTATATAACTGTCCAAATGACCAAATTGTATGGGATGTTGGCCATCAAACCTATGCACATAAGATTTTAACTGGGAGAAGAGATCAAATGCATACACTCAGACAAAAAGATGGCATCTCTGGCTTTCCAAGACGGTCTGAAAGTGAATTTGATAGTTTTGGTACAGGGCATTCAAGCACATCAATATCTGCTGCGTTAGGAATATCAGAAGCTTTCAAAATAAATAAGTCTAAATATAGATCAATCGCTGTTATTGGTGATGGGGCAATGACTGCGGGAATGGCTTTTGAAGGTTTAAATAATGCAGGCAACACTGAAAATGACATACTTGTGATATTAAATGATAATGACATGTCTATTTCAAATAATGTGGGAGCACTAAACAACTATCTCGCAAAACTCCTCTCAGGAAAGCTATATGGAGGAATAAAGCGCTCAGGAAAAGCTGTATTTTCCAAAGTACCACCTATGCTTGAGTTGGCTAGAAAGACTGAAGAACATGTTAAAGGTATGGTGATACCTGGTACTTTATTTGAAGAATTTGGATTCAACTATATTGGCCCTATTGATGGACATGATTTAGACACATTAATAGACACGCTTACTAATATAAAGTCCCTAAAGGGACCTCAATTCCTTCATGTAGCGACTAAAAAAGGTTATGGATATAATCCAGCCGAAATCAACCCAAATAAATTTCATGGTGTAGGTAAATTCAATCCTCAAAATGGAAAAACAGATGTAAAAAAAGAATTTAAAAATTTTACTGGTATTTTTTCTGAATGGATTATGGATGCCGCAAAAAAAGATCCTAAGCTTTGTGCTATCACTCCTGCAATGTCAGACGGATCAGGGTTGAATGAATTTTCAAAAAAATATCCAAAAAGATTTTTTGATGTTGGAATTGCTGAGCAACATGCTCTCACATTTGCTGCTGGACTTGCGTGTCAAAAATTAAAGCCAGTGGTTGCAATATATTCAACATTTTTGCAAAGAGCATACGACCAACTAATTCATGATATTGCACTACAAAATATTCCTATGCTATTTGCAGTTGATCGTGCAGGAATCGTTGGTGCTGACGGCGCAACTCATTCAGGTAATTTTGATCTTTCGTACTTAAGGTGTATTCCAAATATCACAATAATGACCCCAAGTGATGAAAATGAATGTTACCAAATGCTTGAAACAGGATTTAACTATAATGGAATATGTGTAGTTAGATTTCCAAGAGGTCATGGTAATGGTACCCAAATTGATAAAAAATTAAACTTATTAGCTATAGGGAAGTCGAAAAAAGTCAGGAACGGCAGAAAAGTAGCAATCCTTGTTTTTGGTCCTCTACTTCATACTGCTCGTGAGGTAGCTGAGGATTTAGATGCAACTCTTGTAGATATGAAGTTTGTGAAGCCAATTGACGAGAGAATGATTAAGAATTGTGCTAATAATCATGATCTTATCGTAACAATTGAGGATAATTCAATCTTAG
>CAYTWX010000099.1:0-3425 GCA_964442085.1 uncultured Methylobacillus sp.
GCGTACAATTTAAACCTTTTTTCTGCCTCTGACCAATAATTTTGGGCCGCAGAAGCTAAAGATTCTGCTACAAATACAGGGTCATTTATATCTAAATAATTGAATATTGTATCTGGAGCATCAAAAAATAGTGGTAAATACCATTCCATTCCAGCGAATGGTATTCCCTTAGTTATGCTCTTATATATTTTAGATTTTGAAGGATCTCCCTCAAACATTTCCCTATAATTTTCTCTGAATAATTTAATACCTAATTCATCAATCGGACATTCTCTTGCAGGTAATAATTTTATTTCATTTGTTGGATACAAACTTCTTTGTGTGTCCGGATCGAAAGTTCTTATAGAGTCAATTTGTGTATCAAAAAAATCAATTCTATATGGCACTGTTGAGCCCATTGGAAACAAATCAATTAAACCACCTCTAGTTGCATATTCCCCAGGGTGAATTACCTTTTCGACATTTAAATAACCATTATTTATCAACCTTTCTTTGAAGCTATTTAAATCAACATTTTCATTTTTTTTATATTGAAAACTATACTTTTCAATATATTCTCTTGGTGGCACCAAATGAAGTGCTGTTGTTATAGGTATCAAATTAATATCGAATTCTTTCTTTGTCATTTGATATAAAGTCAGCAATCTTTCTGAAATTAAGTCAGGATGAGGTGATATTTGATCGTAGGGCAATGTTTCCCAGTCTGGGAGAAGGTTTACTTTTAGGCTCGGGAAGAACCATGCAATTTCTTCCTTAATACGAATAGCATCAAAGACTGAGCAAGTAATAATATTTAGTGATTTTTGATCTTGTTTCAAAAATTCTTCAAAATACTTACCAATCGAATGGCTTAATGAGGTCTTAACCTCAAGAAAGAGGTCTTTTTGCAATTTATGATTTACTATTTTTGTGGTCATGCAATACTATCTTTATTAAGGGACGAAACATTATAAACAATTATTACTTACATAATGGAATTAAGACATGAATGATAAAGAATTAGTTGCAAAAACCGCAGTTACACAGGTGATACGAAGTGATAATATAATAGTTGGTCTCGGAACTGGCTCAACAGCAAATTATTTTATTGACGAGTTATCAAAAAAAATAAAAGAAAAAAATCTAGACATCAAAGTAGTGGCTAGCTCAACGATTAGTAACATTAAAGCAGTTGAAGCTGGATTGCTCTGTATTTCCTTTGATCAAATTGAAACAATTGATTACTATGTTGACGGTGCTGATGAAATTACTGTTCATGATTCAATAGCAGTTCTTAAAGGTCGTGGTTACGATTTGATTAGAGAAAAATTATTAGCTAGTGCAAGTCATGAATGTATTATTATTGGTGATAAGTCAAAGATAGTAAATGAAATTGGTACAAATTTTCCAATTCCAGTCGAAGTTTCGCCAATTGCATGGAAAATAACTAAAAAAATTATTGAAGAATTTGCAGTGAAGTGTGATTTGAGAAAAAATAGTGCTGGTGATGGTTATTCTATTTCATCTTATGGTAATTTAATCCTAGATTGCAATTTTGAATATGGCGATATTTCATCATTATCAAAAAAATTATCTGAAGTTCCTGGTGTGCTAGAGCATGGTATATTTTTAAATATTGTTAATACTGCAATCGTAGCTAATAATGGTGAAATTAAAAAATACGAAATTTAATCAGAAATCAAAACCCTTTCACCATTCATATATGGAACTAATACTTCCGGAATAATAATGTCACCATTATTTTGTTGAAAATTTTCAAGAACAGCAACTAGTGTTCTTCCAACAGCCAGGCCAGAACCATTTAAAGTGTGTAAAAATTTATTCTTTCCCTCTTTATTTTTATATCTAGCCTTTAGTCTTCTTGCTTGAAAGTCCTCACAATTTGATATGGAGGATATTTCTCTATAAGCATTTTGTGATGGAATCCAAACTTCAATATCAAATGTCTTAGCTGCCCCAAAACCCATGTCACCCTTACATAGAGAAACAACCCTATAAGGTAAGTCTAATTTTTGAAGAATATTCTCAGCATGAGTTACCATTTCATCAAGAATATTATAGCTAAAATCAGGGTGGCTTATTTGAACCATCTCGACTTTATCAAATTGATGCTGGCGAATCATACCTCTCGTATCTTTTCCATACGAACCAGCCTCAGACCTGAAACATGGTGTATGTGCTGTAAATTTTAATGGTAAATCATTTTCATTTACTATAGTGTCTCGTACGAAGTTTGTTAAAGGAACCTCTCCTGTTGGAATGAGGTAAAGGGAGTCTTCATCCCCCTTGCTTGTTTTAAATAAATCTTCAGAGAACTTCGGTAATTGGCCTGTTCCAATTAATGACTCTTCATTAACTAAATATGGTGTGTAGCACTCTTCATAGCCATGCTCTTGGGTCTGGACATCCAGCATCATCTGACCTATTGCTCGGTGGAGTCTTGCCATATTACCTTTCATACAAACAAACCTGGCTCCTGACAACTTACTTCCTAATTCAAAATCTAAGCCATGATTTACCCCGACATCTACATGATCTTTAACTTCAAAGTCAAAATTTCGAGGCTCCCCATATTCTTTAACAACTTTATTTTCTTTCTCTGTAATTCCATTTGGCACTGAATTATGAGGTATGTTTGGAATATCTAATAAAAATTGAGTTAATGCTAATTGAATAACTACCAATTGACTTTCTAATTCTTTCAACGTTTCCGCAATAATATTTACCTGTGTCATTAAATCGGAAGCATCGTTACCCTTTCCTTTCTCAATACCAATATTTTTTGAAAATTGGTTTCGCTGCCCTTGAAGCTCTTGAGCTTTAACTTGAATCACTTTTCTATCTTTTTCCAAAGATTCATATTTTAGAATATCTAAATCAAACCCTCTCTGTTTAAGCAATTTAGCTACTTCCTTACTACCTTCTCTTAACAAATTTATATCAATCATTTTTTATCCTGATTATTAACAAATGAATCATCCAATGATTTCAGATATTCTAATTTTTCTTTAATTTTAATTTCTAAACCACGATTTGTTGGCTTGTAAAAATTTACCTGCCCCATTTCATTAGGAAAATATTTTACACCGGCAGCATATGCATCTGGTTCGTTATGTGCATAACGATAATTTTTCCCATAATCTAAGCTCTCCATCAACTTAGTTGGCGCGTTTCGCAAATGGAGAGGAACATCGAACTGCTCATGCTTACTTATAAATCCTTTAACTTCATTATAAGCCATATATGATGCGTTACTTTTGGGTGCTAATGCGAGATATAGAATAGCATTTACTAAAGCTAATTCGCCTTCTGGATAACCTAATCTTTCAAAAATTTGATAAGCCTCTAAAGCGATTGTCTGAGCTTTTGGGTCCGCCAACCCAACATCTTCGATAGATATTCTTATTATCCTTCTGGCTAAATAA
>CAYTWX010000100.1:0-3422 GCA_964442085.1 uncultured Methylobacillus sp.
TTTAAATTTTGGGCCTTCGCCTTCTTCGAAATACAGACCTAACCCCATTGCATCAGGCACAGTCAAAATATCTGAAAATAGTATAGCTGCATCTAAATTAGGATATCTTTCTAATGGTTGCATTGTTACTTCTGTAGCAAAATCTTTGTTCTTACAAAGATCTAGAAAGCTTCCAGCATTTTTCCTAGTTTTAAGATATTCTGGCAAGTAACGGCCGGCTTGTCTCATTATCCACGTGGGAGTGTAAGGGGTTTTTTCTCTTGCAAGAGTTTTTAAAAATACATCATTAATGAAAGATGTCATATTGACTTGTTCAGACTATCTCGGGAGAACTGAGGAGCCCATTAAAAATTCATCTACAGCGCGGGCGCATTGACGCCCTTCTCTTATTGCCCAAACAACAAGTGATTGTCCTCGTCTCATATCACCGGCAGCGAAAACTTTTTCCCTTGAAGTGAAATAAGCTTTATCGCCCTCCGTTGAAGCCTGAGCATTTCCACGTTTGTCTTTTTCGATTAAAAATTTATCAAGAATTGTTTGCTGAGGACCCATAAAACCCATCGCCAGCAATACTAGGTCTGCTTTCAACTTAAATTCTGTATTTTTAATTTCCTGCATTTTTCCATCTCGCCATTCTACTTTTACACCGATTAATTCTTTAACTTTTCCTTCTTTGCCAACGAATGACTTAGTAGCAATTGACCAATCCCTATCACAGCCTTCTTCATGTGAGCTAGATGTTCTCATCTTTAAGGGCCAATATGGCCAATTCATCGATTTGTTTTCTTGCTCTGGTGGCTGTGGCATTAATTCAAACTGAGTCACAGATGAAGCTCCGTGCCTATTTGAAGTTCCTACGCAATCAGAACCAGTATCGCCACCGCCAATAACAACAACGTGCTTACCGGTAGCTTTAATCTGGTTAGAAACTTTATCACCTGCTACAATTTTATTTTGGAATGGCAAGAAATCCATTGCAAAATGAACCCCCTCTAATTCTCTTCCTGGGACTGGTAGGTCTCTCGGCCATTCTGCACCACCTGTTAAAACAACTGCACTGTAATCTTTTAATAATTTCTCGGGGTCAACAGTTTCTCCGACATTTTGATTTGTCTTAAATACTACACCTTCGGCTTCCATTTGATTTACTCTTCGGTCTATATGAAATTTCTCCATTTTGAAGTCCGGAATCCCGTACCTAAGAAGTCCTCCGATACGATCATTTTTTTCGTATACATCTACGTCATGACCGACTCTTGCTAACTGCTGTGCTACTGCGAGCCCTGCTGGGCCTGACCCAACGACAGCAACTTTCTTACCAGTTTTATTTGTTGATATTTGAGGAAGAACCCAATTGTTTTCCCAGGCTTTATCTATAATGGCATGCTCTATTGACTTAATGCCTACAGGGTCTGAATTAATATTTAAAGTGCATGCTGCTTCGCATGGAGCTGGGCATATACGACCGGTAAACTCTGGAAAATTATTTGTAGAATGAAGTACGTCAATTGCTGCTTCCCAGTTCTGTTGGAAGACTAAATCATTCCAATCAGGGATTATATTATTTACCGGGCACCCATTATTACAGAACGGAATTCCACAATCCATACAGCGTGCGCCTTGGACTTTTGCTTCTTCATCTGATAAATGCAAAATAAATTCTTTATAGTTCTTTACACGTTCTTCTGCAGGAAGATTAGTTTCGGTTTGTCTAGGGAAGTCTAAAAATCCAGTAACTTTTCCCATTATGCGACTTCCTTTCTTTTAGTTTCTTTCATTTCGCTTAGAGCCCTTTTATATTCAATTGGCATAACCTTTACAAAATTTTCTAATTCAGTGTCCCATTGGTTTAATATTTTTTTAGCAATATTGCTTTCAGTATATTGACAATGTTTTTCAATAAGAGTTTTCAATATTATCTCATCAGCTAAATTTAAGTGTTGGGGCGTTTCAGTTTCAATATTTGCTTTTTCTACCTTATCAAGGGTCACCATTGATAAATTACAGTAGTTTTTGAAGGTTTTATTAGGGTCATAGACATATGCAACGCCTCCAGACATTCCTGCTGCAAAATTTTGGCCTGTTCTACCTAAAATTACCACTGTCCCTCCAGTCATATATTCGCATCCATGGTTTCCAACGCCTTCTATAACAGCAGATGCTCCTGAGTTTCTTACACAAAAACGCTCGCCGCCAACCCCCTTAAAATAAGTTTCGCCAGAGGTTGCTCCATACATTGTTGTATTCCCAACGATGATGTTCTCTTCCGCCAATCCATTAAATTCTTTGGGTGGTTTTATAATAATCTTCCCGCCACAAAGTCCTTTACCGACATAATCGTTACCTTCACCATTGAGGTTAAAAGTTATTCCTTTAGCTAGAAATGCACCAAAACTTTGCCCAGCAGTTCCATGTAAGTTAATTTTTATAGAATCTTCTAACAAACCTGCATTACCATACCTTTTTGCCACTTCGTGTGAAAGCATAGTACCAACAGTTCTATTAACATTTGTAATTGAGATATTGAATTCAATATTTGATTTATCTTTAATTGCAGTAATACTCTTTTTAATTAATTCATTATCAAGTGCATTTTCTAGTCCATGATCTTGGCCTTCTGTATTATATCTAGCAACTCCATTTCCCATTTCTGGTTGATAAAATATTTTACTAAAATCAAGTCCATTTATCTTCCAATGCTCAATACCCTTTTGTTTATCTAGTAAATCAGATCGTCCAATTAAATCGTTAAATTTCCTAATACCCAATGATGCCATTATTTCCCTGGCTTCTTCTGCTACAAAGAAAAAGAAGTTAACTACATGTTCTGGCTGACCAGAAAACCTTTTTCTCAATTCTGGATCTTGTGTAGCTATACCAACCGGACAGGTATTTAAATGGCACTTTCTCATCATTATGCAACCCTCAACTACAAGTGGTGCTGTTGCAAAACCAAACTCGTCGGCTCCTAACATAGCTCCAACAACAACGTCTCTACCGGTTTTTAATTGTCCATCAACCTGAAGTATCACTCTGCTTCTTAATTGATTTAATAATAATGTTTGCTGAGTTTCTGCTAATCCAATTTCCCATGGACCACCTGCGTGCTTAATCGATGTCAAGGGAGATGCTCCAGTACCGCCATCATGTCCTGCTATGACAATATGATCTGCTTTAGCTTTTGTTACTCCAGCTGCTACAGTACCGACTCCATTTTCTGCAACTAATTTTACCGAGATGCTAGCAATTGGATTTGCATTTTTTAAATCGTGTATTAATTGAGCTAAATCTTCAATAGAATAAATATCATGATGAGGTGGTGGTGAAATTAATCCTACTCCAGGAACCGAAAATCTAAGTTTAGCTATGTATTCACTAACTTTATGTCCTGGTAATTGACCTCCCTCACCAGGTTTTGCTCC
>CAYTWX010000101.1:0-3384 GCA_964442085.1 uncultured Methylobacillus sp.
CACGTTGTTCAAGGAGAAAGAGAGTTGGTAGATGACTGTCGCTCATTAGCAAAATTTACATTAAAAAATATACCCCCAATGGTTGCAGGGTCAGCAAAAATAAAGGTAACTTTTCAAGTAGATACTGATGGTCTTCTGTCTGTTTCAGCTCAAGAAACTTCAACCAACGTCAAAGCTTCAATTGAAGTAAAAC
The DNA here is from genome assembly GCA_964442085.1 of uncultured Methylobacillus sp. GTDB lineage: Bacteria > Pseudomonadota > Gammaproteobacteria > Burkholderiales > Methylophilaceae > BACL14. The sequence continues at coordinate 194 of CAYTWX010000101.1, forward strand.
CAAGCTATGGTCTTTCAGAGGATGTGATAAAAAATATGCTGCAATCTTCTTTTGACCTTGCCGAAGATGATAAGATTTCTCGATCCCTCGCTGAGGCAAAAATAGATGCGGAACAATTGATTGAACTTACACAAAAAGCAATAGATGAAGATTCTGATTTACTAACAAAAAAAGAATCAATTGCAATAAAAGCTGCCATTAAAGAGGTTATTACTGCCCTTAAATCAACAAATACAGATAAAATAACTGATACAACAAAAAAACTAAATGCTCAAGGTGAGCCATTCGCTTCAAAAAGAATGGATCGATCTATTAATAAAGCATTAACAGGTCAGTCTATTAAAAAATTGGAATTTTAAAATGCCTAAAATTATTGTTTTACCTCATGAATTATGTCCAAAAGGCCAAATGCTTGAAGCCAAACCAGGTGAATCCATATGTGAGGTTTTATTAAGAAATCATATTGATATTGAGCATGCATGTGATCAAGCATGTGCGTGCACAACATGCCACGTTGTAGTTAAAGAAGGATTTTCATCACTAGATGAATCTGATGAAATGGAAGATGATATGCTTGACAAAGCATGGGGCTTAACTCCCTCCTCGAGACTTTCTTGTCAAGCAATTGTAAAGGATAAAGATATAACTGTAGAAATTCCAAAATACACTATCAATTTAGCGAGCGAAGGTTAAAAAAAGAGCCAATCCGAAGATTAGCCCTTTTTAACTAAGGAGTAGTGCTTTTCTAACTTCTCTCTAACTTAAAAACTAAAAATCATATTGCATTCTTAAATTTATAGCTCTCTCATCATCCATCGTCGCTCCTGATACTCCTATTTCTTTATTCTCGCCATCAAAATCAGTATTTACATAACTAAGCATAATTCTTGTATTTGGGTCTGGAATAAATTTCAGTCCCACCCTATATGTATCTGCTTCATTAGTATTTGCTGTAGAGCTGTTAAGCTGCATACCCGCAGTTGATGATGTAATATCTGAGGCATCAAATTTTGAATAACCAGCTACTAGTTCCCAAGCGCCTCCATTCATAGTTGTTTGATTAAAATTTCTATTAGGCTTAATTCGATCAAACTTACCTCCAGCAGATTTTGACTTATAGGATTTTGAGTAAGATTCACCAGTCAACAAAATACCTACGTCAGCATAATATGCTGATACGTCCTGACTTCCTCCTAGGCTAGTATCCCATGAAGCGTTAGCATATTCAGATTGGAATTTTTTGTTGCCTTTTGCTAAAGCTAACTCTAACCCGTATCTAGACCTAGAAACATCAGTGGCTGTTCCACTTAATTTAGTTTTGAAAAATTCTTGGCCTTTACCTAATGTCTGTTGTTTAGTTGCTGTAGAAGTTAGAAGCATGTCATTTTGATGAGAGTAACTTGCACCTAGATGGACTATTTGGTCTTTCCATTTATTTCTTTTAGCTAAATCAGTATCAACATGAATCATCCACTCTAAACCATCATTTCTATCATCAGCCATATCTACATTTTGTCCATAACCATTAGCAATGGCGAAAGCATAATTAATACCTTTGGAAGGTGTTCCATGGATCATCATTCCCACTTCTTTACCGGCCGTGAGTGAGCCATTATTGACATATGAACGTTCTGTGAAATTCAAAAATCGAGAGCTAGTTCTTTCTTCTAGGCTCATAGGCATCTTAAATTGACCCATTCTTAATTTAGCTTTTTTAATATGTTTAAATTCTAAATAGCCTTCATCAAGTTTCGTACTTGAACCGAAAGAACCAGTAAACTTATATCCATAATTTTTATTAAACGTCCCGGCCACGCCAAGATAAGCGCGCCTAATATCAAAACCATCTGCAGCTTTAGAATTAGCAGAAGTTCCTTGTGGGCTGTCAAAATTACGATAATCAAGTTGAATTCTTCCAGCAACTTTCATATTACTTTCGCCATCACCACTTTCTATTGAGAAGCCACCACCTTTTTTGAACTTAACCTTACCGCTATTATTATTCTCTGCTTCAGCTTTTTTCGATAAAAGGTTACCTTCTTGTTTGGTTAGCACGCCCTTAACAATTAGAGCATTAATTAAATCTTCTGTTGTATCAGCTAAAACCGGTGATACCACCGAAAATAATAAAGATGAAGCAACTATAGATTTTATAACCCTATTTTTCATTTATAAATCTCCTTATACATTTAAAAAAATTTTGGAACTAGGAGAATTATCTGCTTTGAATATGTCATTTCTATGACAAAAAAAGAATCGTGCTAATTAAAGTTTACTAATTAATTTAGTGTGAGCTAAAAAAAATTAAGAAAAAATAAAGTTTTTAGCATCAAATTCAACAAGGCCAGAGGCAAGGTTATAAACGCAACCTACTATGCCAATTTTTTGTTGTTTTAATAAATCACTAATAATCTCACTGTTACTGACAATAGTTTCGATTTGTTTTTGAACGTTTAAAAAACAAACTTTTTCTACGAATTCATTATTATTTGAATTTCTATTTGGCTCTAGTATTGATGTTTCTGCATTAACAGCAGGGTTAATTAAACTAATGACCTCACCAATATTACCTCCTTCATATTGATCGCAAGCTGCCTTAATAGCCCCACAATTTGAATGCCCCATGACCACGATAATTTTAGAGCCTAAATACTTGGATGAAAATTCTAAGCTACCAATTGCTTGTTTAGAAGCAATATTACCCGCCAACCTAACACTAAAAATATCGCCTAAGCTTTGATTAAAAATTAACTCGAGAGTTGTTCTTGAGTCACTACAGCCTAATACAGCTGCTATTGGATGCTGCTTTTCTTTTATTATCTCTCTAGCTTTTGTAAGATCATAATCATACTTTGCATTATTAATAAAGCGCTGATTGCCACTAATAAGTATATCTAATACCTGTTTGGGGGTCATTTTTTCTCTATCAATATCTTTATGTGTATGCATTTTAAATTTGCTCTGGTCTCATTTGAGGAAATAAAATTACATCACGAATACTTGGACTATCCGTAACCAACATTACCAATCGATCTATTCCAATTCCACATCCACCGGTAGGAGGTAAACCATATTCAAGGGCTCTAATAAAGTCAGCGTCATAATACATAGCCTCATCATCGCCTGACTCTTTTGCGGCAACTTGGGCCTTAAATCTTTCTGATTGATCTTCAGGATCATTTAACTCCGAA
>CAYTWX010000102.1:0-3272 GCA_964442085.1 uncultured Methylobacillus sp.
ATAATTGATAGCCATCTTGAATAAATTTATAAATGGGTGGCTGCAAAAAAGGAAACTGATCTACAGCTCCTAAATTTAATGAGGACATCTTAAGGATGACTGAAGCTAATGAAGTCCTCATTATTTCAGGATCTGTAAATTCAGAGCGTGTTTTAAAATCTTCCTCTTCATAAAGTCTAATGCATATCCCTGGAGCAACTCGCCCACACCTACCTGCTCTCTGATTTGCTGAAGCTTGTGAGATTTTTTCAATTAATAATTGCTCTATCTTTAATCTCGGGCTATAGCGGACAATTCTTGCGAGCCCAACATCAATAACATATTTAATACCCGGAACAGTTAATGAGGTTTCTGCAATATTGGTAGTTAAAATAATTCGTCTTAGCCCACTGGGTTTAAATATCTTTTGTTGCTCCTTGATAGCGAGCCTAGAATACAAAGGCAAAATTTCAAATTGACTATTTAGCTGATCAGATAAGAACCTTTTTATGTCATGAATATCCCTCTCACCAGGCAAAAATATTAAAATATCTCCTATTTGATTATCTAAATCATGGATTGCGGATAAGACTGCACCTTCAATATCCTCTAAGTCCTCATTTGTTTTTTTTCTTAATGGTCTGTATAAAATTTCGACAGGGAATGTCCGTCCTGAAACTTGAATAATAGGGGCGTCATTAAAATGAGAAGAAAACTTATCTACATCAATAGTTGCACTTGTAATAATTATTTTTAGGTCTGGGCGTTTTGGTAAAATATTTTTTAAGTACCCTAGTAAAAAATCAATATTTAAGCTGCGCTCGTGTGCTTCGTCAATAATTAAGGTATCGTATTTTTTCAATAAAGGGTCATTTTGCGTTTCGGCTAATAAAATACCATCAGTCATGACTTTTATAGACGAGGCTTTAGTTACTTTATCCGTAAACCTTACTTTATAGCCTACCAATCCACCTAGATCACTTTTTAACTCTTCAGATATTCTAGTAGCAACTGAGCGGGCCGCAATCCGTCTGGGCTGAGTATGGCCAATAATTTTTTTCATACCACGGCCAAGATCTAAGCAAATTTTTGGTAACTGCGTGGTCTTACCTGAACCTGTTTCGCCACAGATAATGACGATTGAATTGTCAGTAATTGCTTTTTTTATATCCTCAACTCTCTGACTTACTGGAAGCTCTTTTGGAAAGACAATATTTTGTATAATTTTATTTTGCATTGGTAGAGTAGAATTTAAATTAATTTGAATGCTGTGTTACAAGAAAATATTTCATAGCGTAGCTCGATTTTTAACTAAAATTAAACCTTGACTTAAGAGCCTGTAAATTAAACTCTTTAAGTATATTATCAATTCTCTCAATTGCATTTCCTTTTTTTGATCCAATGTATTCCGCAATGATTAATTCATTCTTCATTGAATGTTCCCATCCAACTAACTCAGTCACTGTAACTTTATAGCCTTGAGATTCCAACAATAAACAACGCAAGACATTCGTTAGATGGCTTCCCATTTCAACTGTATGAATTCCATGCCTCCAAAGTTCTGCCAATGGTTTTTTTAAAGATTGGGCTTTATCCCTTCTTAAGTGTTTAGCAATTTCTGCCTGACAACAGGGGACTAGCAACATGAATTTCGCTTTCCTTTCAAGCCCAAAACGAATAGCATCGTCAGTGGCTGTGTCACATGCATGAAGTGCGGTTACCATATCTACGTCATTAAGAATTAATTCCTTAGACCTCGCTATTTTAGAGTTAACAAAAGACATGCGTTCAAACTTTAATTTACTTGCTAAATCTTTTGTATTCTCAATTAATTCATTTCTAGATTCAATTCCAGTTACAGAGCCTAACGTATTTTTAATAAAAAGATCATATAAAATGAAGCCCAAATAAGACTTTCCACAACCATGATCAACAATTAAGAATTTTTCATTGTCTTTTTTAATTTTCTCCAAAATTGGCTCAGCAAAATTATATAGATGATAAACCTGCTTTAACTTTCTTCGAGAATCCTGATTAATTTTCCCATCACGGGTTAGAATGTGAAGTGATTTCAATAATTCGATTGATTGCTGAGGTTTTATATCTTCTAGCTTTTGCATCCCAATAGTTTACCTTAATCTTTAATAGGTCATAATTGCATAATATAAATTTTTTACTAGGATGATTTAATGAGCATTCAGTGGTATCCAGGACACATGACCTCTGCTAAGAAAAAAGCAGAAGAAGCTATGGAATTTAATGACGTCATCATTGAAGTCTTGGATGCTCGTATTCCTGGCAGCTCAATTAACCCATTAATTGAATCAATTCGCTCAGCGCGACAAAGACCCCATCTAAAAGTACTTAATAAAGCCGACCTTGCTGACTCAAAGGTCACTGAACAATGGATTAGTTATTTCAACTCCCAACCAAAAATAAATGCAATTAGTTTGTCAGCAAAAAAAACTAGCGATGTTAAGCAAATTTTATTGCATTGTGAAAAATTAGCCCCGCACAGAGGAACAAGCGTGAAACCCCTAAGAATGTTAATTATGGGTGTACCTAATGTAGGTAAATCGACCATTATTAATGCTTTAAAAAATAAAAGGATTGCAAAGGTTGGTAATGTTCCAGCAGTGACCAAAATGCAACAAAGAATTGAAATAAACAACAGCATGGTGCTCACAGATACGCCTGGAATGATGTGGCCAAAAATAACAAATGAACTAGATGGACTTTTCTTAGCAGCTTCGCATTCTATCGGCATTAATGCTTATGACGAAATTGAAACTGCATTAGCACTGAGCGACACGCTTAAAGAAAAATATCCAGAACTATTAATTAATCAATATAGTTTTAAAAGTCCTATACCATCTGATGAGGAATTTCTAAGGCATATTGCAAGCTCAAGGAACTTCGTTATGAAAGGGAAAAAGTTTGATCTCCTGAAAGCAGCAATTACCTTTATTAATGACTACCGAAGCGGAGTAATTGGGAAAATTAGTTTAGAGTCACCTTCATCAAGGAAATTGATGTTAGAAGGCTCTAGTCAACACAAAGCAAGCTAAGTAGCTTATCAACCGCCCTATTTAAATCTATTAAGTTATTTTTGTTGGTAAAAAACAACGAAATTCAATTATTGATATTACAGTAATGAATTTAATACTAATTTTATAATATTATCAGTGTATTATCAGTGTATGAATTTTCAATATATTAAAAAATATATATTCATAGCATTAGCTTTATTTGCAACCCAAGTAAATTCGGTTGATGCTGAAAAAGTTAAGGAC
>CAYTWX010000103.1:0-3238 GCA_964442085.1 uncultured Methylobacillus sp.
GAAGAATGGTATGTGTGGAAACTGCTAATATATTAGAAAATAGTGTGGTGATTTATCCTAGAATGTCTCACAGCATAGCTACAGAGTATTCTGTTCAAGAATATTAATACACAATCAGCTTAAGAGAGGATTAAGTCTCTATTTCACTTAACTTAGAATTTCGATAAGAATAAATAAAATAAACACCAATACCTACAAAAATCCAAATAAGAAATCTTACCCAGGTTTGTATTGGTAGAAAGGTCATCAGTAAACTGCAGGAAATAATCCCCAGAACAGGCACAACAGGATGCCATTTATTTCTAAAAGTATCCTTATTTTTTGGGTTAGCATCTCTTAAGAAAATGACACCTAAACAGACAATAACAAAAGCTGAAAGAGTGCCGATATTAACTATTTCAGCTAAGGTACCTAATGATGTAAAGCCAGCCACTGTGGATATTAAAATACCGCAGATTAAAATAGCTTTGACAGGGGTCTGTGTTTTTTTGTTAACAGAACTTAGGCTGACAGGTAGTAAACCATCTCGACTCATTGCAAAAATAATTCTTGTAAGCGCGTAATACAGAACTAGCATTACCGTTGCAAGACCAGCAATTACTCCGATGGCAACAAGTGCGGAAGCCCATGGAAAACCCATCTTTGCTAATGCAAATGCTACTGGAGAAGAAACATTAAGTTCTTGATAAGGAACAACACCTGTTAAAAGAGCTGCAACAATTATATAAATTATTGTACAAAATATTAGTGAATTAATAATACCTTTAGGCAGGTCTCTTTTTGGATTAATGGCTTCTTCTGCTGCAGTCGAGACAGCATCAAAACCAACATAAGCAAAAAATACAATTGATGCTCCAGCTAAAACTCCGACTGTTTTTCCGCTAGGAAGGGTTTCGAACCATCCATATGGCATAAAAGGGCTCCAATTTTCTGGATTAACATTGAAGACAGCAAAAGCAATAAATATCAGAATTGCTGAGACTTTAACGGCCACCATAACCTTATTAAATTTTGCACTTTCTTTTATCCCGATTATTAACAAACACATAATCATTAAAATAATTAAAGATGCTGGAAGGTTTATTACACCCCCTAAACTTGGAGGCCTTGTCAGAGCTTCAGGTAAGCCAATACCCATTGCAACGAGTGCATTATTAAAATATCCTGACCATCCATTTGCAACGGCAGCAATTGACATACCGTACTCCATCAGGAGTATCCACCCAACGATCCATGCAACAAATTCACCAAAAGCTACATACGTATAACCATACGCACTTCCACAACCACCAATAGATGATGATAATTCAGCGTAAGAAAGAGCAGCGAATGCACATGCAAAACCAGATGCTAAGAAAGATAAAATTACCGCAGGACCAGCTTGGTTTGCGGCTGCTATACCTGTTAACACGAAGATTCCAGTACCAATAATACAGCCGACACCAAGAAGGGTTAGATCAAAAGAAGAAAGACAGCGATTTAACTTACCATCTAGTTTGTTTGTAATAATTTTCTTTCTAAAAAGTTTTTTTAGCATAATTTAGACCCAATCCTTAGGGGGAAGAAAGTCAGTATATAATTTTTCTTCAAGACTTCCTTTTTTTGCTTTCCAATCATAAGACCATTTAACCAAAGGCGGCATAGACATTAATATAGATTCTACCCTTCCTTTTGATTGAATACCAAATAGAGTTCCGCGATCTTGAAGTAAATTAAATTCAACATAACGACTTCTACGATAAAGTTGAAAATCTCTCTCTTTATTAGTAAATTTAGTATTTTTTCTTTTTTGAACTATTGGCAAATATGCGTTAGAAAAATTATTCCCCACAGCCTTTATTAAATCCAGGCAATATTCAAATTTTTTATCATTAAAGTCATCAAAGAAAATCCCACCAATTCCTCGAGCCTCATTTCTATGTGTAAGTAAAAAATAATCATCGCAATTTTTCTTAAATTTTGGATAGAGTAATCGATTGAAAGGGTCTAAAGTATTTTTTAATGTTTTGTGAAAGTGAACCACATCTTCTTCAAAGGGATAGTATGGAGTAAGATCTACTCCTCCACCAAACCACCATATGTCTGGCTGACCATCTTGTGAAGCTAAAAAAAATCTTACGTTCATATGCACTGTTGGGATGAAAGGATTTTTAGGGTGAAAAACTAATGAAATACCCATCGCTTCCCATTTTCTATTCTCAACTTCAGGGTGAGCATCTGTTGCAGTTTTTGGGAGTTTTGACCCGGTAACACAAGAATAACCAATGCCAGCTCGCTCAAACACATTCCCATTTTCTAAAATAGATGTTGTACCACCCCCACCTTCTTCTCTGTGCCACGAATCAATTAAAAAATTTTTACCATCGACCAATTGTAGAGCTTCCACTAATTTTAATTGAAGGCCGGAGAGGTAATCCTTAACTAAATTTTTATTAATTGCATTACTCATTATGATCTAATAATTTTCATAGTTTCAAAATCCTGAATTACTGACGGTTTTTTATTTTTTCCAATACGCCCTTTAATTATTTTAACTTGAGTAGGTAAGAATCTACAAACATCTCTATAGTTTTTAAGTGGAATTTTTCCACTTAAATTTAAACTTGTAGAGGTAATAGCCATTCCAATTGATTTATTCAAAGATCTACAAGGACTAAAAAAAGGAATTCTTAATGCTACTTTAGAGTTATTTTTAAGCCAACGTGGACAAATATTATTAGCATTTAGAATCCAAGTATGCGGCCCTGGCCATTTAGTAAATAATTTTTTTTTAATCGAGTCATTAATTGGATCAAGAAATTTAGTAAACTGATTCATCGAAGAAGCGATAAGTATAAAGTTTTTATCGCGTGATCTTTTTTTAAGTCTAATAATTTTATTTATTGCTTTCTTATTTTTGGGGTCACAGCCAAGTCCGAAACATGATTCAGTTGGGTAAGCAATAATACCTCCTCGACGAATGAATCGGCTTAATCTATGATTTTTCACGATTTTTTTTGATTGCTTTTTGTCCTATGTCAGTTCTATACTGCATACCATTAAATTTAATTTTATTAATTAATGCATAGACTTGCTTTTGAGCAATTTTTAGCGACTTTCCCTTTGAAGTTACACCAAGAACTCTTCCACCGGCTGTATAAACTTTGTTATTCCTTAGGTCAGTCCCTGCATGAAAAATATATGAATTTTCTTGTTCGTGATTGAGATTAGATATTTCATCATTAATTTTAGGCTCATT
>CAYTWX010000104.1:0-3108 GCA_964442085.1 uncultured Methylobacillus sp.
AGATCTGATGAAATAATTTGATGGGCTTTTTGTCCACTTGTATTTACTGTGTCTTCAAAGGGAACGATTGCTACTGGAATCTCGCTAGCTTTACCTCCAAGAATTTCAATTACTTCTAGGGCAAGAACTGAATTTGAAAGTGTAAACAAAATTCCAAACAGAAGGGGGTGAATTAGATTAGTCATAATTTTTAAGCAAGCCTTATAAAATTTTAACAAGAATAACACTTCATTTTATCTTTCTTCAATACAATTACTCACAAATCGTAATGTCCATTGGGGTGAAATTTCAATTTCAAATATTTTAATCGTTTAAATAATTTACTATCTTTAGGAATTGGAAGTGGTTGGGATAGAAGGATTGCTCTTTCAACAGCCGCATCACAACTTTCAATATTGCTTGACTGAGTCATTTTTGGATCCCCCAACAAATCCCCTGTTGGCATTAAAGATATTTCAAATTCTAATTCAATTCTATCAAGCCCACATAGCTGATTATTTACATTCTGCTGAATTTTTTGTTGTATTAAAGCCTTATATCGATCTAACTCTCCTGAATTAATCCCTGCTAATACTTCCTTATCTGCTTCAATTGCTAAGCTTGGCTTCTTCTTCAATTCTGCCTCCCTGAAGTTTTCCTGCATACTCTCTACCCTTTCTTGTTCTCGCAATTTATCTTTGATTTGGTCTAGTTTTTCCTGTTCCAGAACCTTGTCTTGAAGCTTTTCTATCTCTTCTTGTTTTAATAACTTAGCTTGGAGTTTTTTAATTTCTTGTAATTTTTTCTTTTTTACTAAAGCTTTTTTCTTAGCTACCCTCTTCTTCTTTAACTTAATCTCTGCCTCCTCATTTATCTTTATTTGTTGCTTAGTTATTTTTGGTGGGTTTACTTTTATTTTTTTAATTTGTTTATTTTTTTTGGGCTGTGCCTTATTTTGTTTATTTTTTAATTGAGTTGGAATCGCATCCCATAACTCAACTTCAGCATAATTAGGAATTTTTGTTTGCCATTCAATTGAAAATATCATAAAAATAAACAATGCAAAGTGAATTAAAAATGAAAATAGATTAGCTTGTAAATTATGGTCATCTTCAATAATGGCCCAAATATTTGACTTACGAATTAAATCAAAATTAAATTGAGGGGTTTTCATTGATTATTTTTCTGGTTTAAGCAATAAGCCAACTTTATTAATTTCATTCTGTTTTAATAAATCCATCACAATAACTACCTCTTGGTATTGAACTTTTTTATCAGCAGCGATCACGACTGATTGTTCTGGATTTTTGCTAATTGCGTTCTGTACATAAGCTAGTAAATCATCTTTCTTATATTTTTTACCCTTTATTACAATTGAAGCATCTTTTTTTATGGAAATTATTATCGGGGCAACTTGTTGTTTTAAGGATTGTCCTACTCTGGGTAAGTCAACAACTCCTGGGTTAGTCATAGGAGCAGTCACCATAAAAATTACAAGCAATACCAACATTACATCAATGTATGGAACTACATTAATCTGATTCATTAACCGTCTTTTTTTCATTGCATTTATCCCTTACGATCTATTGTATTGATGAATTCCTCCATAAAACTTTCATATCTAATAGATAATCGGTCAACTTTAGCAGCAAATCTGTTGTATGCAATCACGGCGGGAATTGCAGCAAATAATCCAATAGCAGTCGCAATCAATGCTTCTGCAATTCCAGGTGCAACTTGTGCCAGAGAAGCTTGTGCCACGTTTGAGAGGCCAATAAATGCATTCATTATTCCCCATACAGTTCCAAATAAACCTATGTAAGGACTTACAGATCCAACAGATGCGAGAAATGGCAAATGTCTTTCTAGAGAGTCTACCTCTCTGTTATAACTTGCACTCATTGCCCTTCTTACACTTTCTATACTTTTTTTATCAAAAGCCCTTGAGTCTTTTTGGCTCATAAATTCTTTATAACCGGCTTTAAAAATTGTAGCCAACCCATTCCTATTTCCATGCATGGTGTTTAATGAGTTATATAGTTTGGTTAAATCACCGCCAGACCAGAAAAATCTTTCAAATTCATCTGTATTTTCTTCTGTGATCTTTAGTACTTTTATTTTTAAATAAATATACTTCCAGGACATGCCTGAAGCTAATATTAAAATTAACATCACAATTTGTACGGGTAAGCTTGCGCCCAGAATTAGTGAAAAAAATGATAAATCGCTTCCTACCATTATATTGTCTCCATAAGTTGTTTAGTCATTTTTGGAATGCGCACAGGTTTAAAAGTGTCAGAGTTGATACAAACAATTTCAACTTGTCCTTGAGTAATTATTTCAGTATCTCTAAAAATATTCTGATTTAGTATGGTCGAATAATCAGTAATTTTAATAAGATTAGTATGAACTAATAATTGATCATTAAACCTTGCTGGCATTTTATATTGGATATTAATTTTTCTAACAACAAACATCACCTTATCTTCATTTTTTAATTTTGTTTGGTTTAATCCAAGACTTCTTAGCCATTCAGTTCTTGCTCTCTCCATAAATTTAAGATAATTGGCATGATAGACAACGCTTCCACTATCTGTATCTTCGAAATATACTCTTGTATTCCACTGAAACATTACTCTTTCCATAAATCATCTTTTAATTTGTCTATGGACTGCTTTAAACCAAAATGCTCATACACTTTTGGGGTCGCAATCCTCCCTCTTGGCGTTCTCATTAAATAACCTTGTTGAATCAAATAAGGCTCAATCACATCTTCAATAGTTTCTTTCTCTTCCCCAATTGCAGCTGCAATATTATCAAGACCTACAGGACCGCCAGAGAATTTTTCGATAATTGCAAGTAAAAAACTTCTATCCATCAAGTCTAAGCCAATCAAATCTACATCAAGCATTTTTAATGCATCGTCAGCTATTACTTTGTTAATTTTCCCATCAGACTTTACCTCAGCAAAATCTCGAACACGTCTTAAAAGTCGATTTGCAATTCTTGGAGTCCCTCTGGATCGATTTGCAATCTCATTTGCACCTTCTTTATCAATTTCAACTTCTAATAGGCCTGCAGATCTGCTAACAATTTTAGTAAGCTCCTCTCTCGTATAGAATTCTAATC
>CAYTWX010000105.1:0-3064 GCA_964442085.1 uncultured Methylobacillus sp.
AGAAAATATCTTTTTAATTGGTTTAATGGGTTCCGGTAAAACTACGATCGGCAAGCTATTATCAAAAAATTTAGGTAAAGAATTTTATGATAGTGATCATGTTGTCGAGGAAAAGACAGGTGTCAAAGTGCCGTTAATATTCGAGTATGAAGGTGAAGTAGGTTTTAGAAAAAGAGAAGAGAGCGTTCTACAAGACTTAGTTCGCTATAAAAATATTGTGTTAGCTACTGGCGGTGGTATTATTTTATCTAAAGATAATTGTAAATTACTTAAAGATAATGGACATGTTGTTTACTTAAAATCAACTTGTGAGGATTTAGTAGCTAGAATGTCGGGGGATAAATCTAGGCCTTTACTCCAGGGGGTCGATCTCAAAGAAACCTTAGAAAATTTATTCTCATTTAGAGACCCTATATATTCGTCTGCATCTGACTACATACTTGAAACTACTAATAAACGAACAAATCAAATTACTTCTGAAATCGAATCTTTTATTAAAACACTATGAAAACTATTAATGTAAAACTTGAAAAAAGAGGCTACCCAATATACGTTGGTAAAGGACTTTTAGAAAATTATGACCTATTTAAGAAGCATATTCCTGGCAAAAGAGTAGCCATCGTAACAAACGACAAGGTTGGCTCTTTATACTTGCAAAAAATTTCAAATACTTTGTCTGTTGAAAAAGAGATTATTCCAATCATCCTCCCTGATGGAGAGGCTTTTAAAAATTCTGAGAGTTTAAATTTAATCTATGATGAATTGTTAGCAAAAAAAGCAAATCGTCAAATTACATTAATTGCTCTGGGAGGAGGGATTATTGGAGACATGACTGGGTTTGCAGCTGCTACGTTTATGAGGGGAGTGGATTTTATTCAGATCCCTTCAACTTTGTTATCACAGGTTGATTCTTCTGTAGGAGGAAAGACTGGAATAAATCACCCACGTGGTAAAAATATGATAGGTGCATTTCATCAACCAAAATGTGTTATCGCTGATGTAGATTTATTAGAGACACTTCCTGATAAGGAGCTTTCAGCAGGTATGGCAGAGGTTATAAAATATGGTTTAATCCGGGATGTTAGTTTTTTTGAGTGGCTGGAAAATAATATCAAAGGGATTATGCAAAGAGATCCAAGCCTAATAATTGAGGCTATTGTTCGCTCATGCCAGAACAAAGCCGATATTGTGGAGTCTGATGAATTTGAGTCTGGCATCAGAGCGATTTTAAATTTAGGCCATACTTTTGGCCATGCAATAGAAACTGCTACTGGATATAACCAATGGCTTCACGGGGAAGCTATTGCAACAGGTATGGTTATGGCAGCTGATTTATCATTAGAGATGGGATGGCTTACACCAAAAGAAAATGACAGAATAAAGTCTTTAATTGTTAATGCCAATCTCCCTATTAACCCCCCAGAAATTTCTAAACAAAAATTTCTTGAATTGATGCAGCTTGATAAGAAAACAAAAGAAGACCAAATAAATCTCGTTCTACAGCAAGGCATTGGAAAAGCTGTTCTAACAAGTAAGTATAATAATGAAAAATTTCACAATACCCTTTTAAAGAAAACTTTCTAACAGATTCTGATGATATTAAAATCTTATGCAGCAGACCCGAGTCACTCAATAGGTCGACAATATAATGAAACAAAATCAAAATTTAGAAATGATTTCCAAAGGGATCGAGACCGTATAATTCATTCATCTGCATTCAGACGTCTTGAATATAAGACCCAAGTGTTTGTGAATCATGAGGGTGATATGTTCCGAACACGACTTACTCATTCATTAGAAGTTTCCCAGATTTCAAGGGGAATAGCACGAACATTAAACTGCCACGAAGATCTTGCTGAAGCTATTGCTTTGGCTCATGACCTTGGCCATACACCCTTTGGGCACGCCGGACAAGATTCTTTAAATACGTGTATGAAAGATTTTGATGGGTTTGAACATAACTTACAGTCCTTGAGGGTCGTTGACTTATTAGAACAAAAATATGCTGACTTCGATGGCATAAATTTAACTTTTGAAACACGAGAAGGCATCCTAAAGCATTGCTCCTTAAAAAATGCTAGGAATTTAGGTGAGGTAGGTAAGAGATTTATTAAAAAACAACAACCTTCATTGGAAGCTCAATTAGTCAATCATGCGGATGAGATTGCTTATAACAATCATGACATTGATGATGGCTATCGTTCAGGGGTTTTAAAATTCAATGCATTAATGGACGTACCTCTATTTAAAGAGTGTGCTGAACTTGTAAAAAAAGATTATCCAGATATAGATGAAACTAAACGAATACACGAAACTATAAGAAGAATAATGTATAAATCAATTTTTGACATTTGTGACACTAGCTCAGCTGGCTTAAGTCAAGCTAACCCCAAATCGATCGATGAGATTAGAAAGCTACCGAAACTAATCAATTTTTCGAAAGAGATGGCTCAAAAGCAATTAGAACTTAAAAAGTTTTTGAGATCTTTTCTTTATGAGCATGAGCGGGTAGTTGAAATGACAGACAATGCAAAAGGAATAGTTAAAGATTTATTTAATTATTTCTTAAGTAATCCATCACAGATGTCAGAATCTTATCAAATTAAGTCAACTAAAGATCTAGCTAGATCGGTTGCAGACTACCTAGCTGGGATGACTGACCGTTATGCAATCAAGACCCACAAAGAAGTAATCTAGGCAGTTAAACTCTTACATTTCACTCTTTTCATTTCGATTGTTGTTATTTTGCAACACATTATGTGAATTGTAACAAAAAAGTCACAATTAGCTTGCTATTTGTTATGAACATTAGGGATAATGATGGTAACTCTTCTTAATGAGAAAGTTTATTCTTAAGAAAGTTTTTTTGTTAAGGAAGTTATTTACAGATTACTTTTTTAACCTTGGTTTTAAAAGTAGTTTTAATTTTAGGAGAAATACAATATGAACAAAAAAATGAATCTAGCAGTTGCGGGTGCAGCTCTAGCTTTAGGTGCTTCGGCAGCTAACGCTGGAATCGTAATCCCAGCAGGTGACTGGACATTAGATGTAAATGGTAACGTTA
>CAYTWX010000106.1:0-2977 GCA_964442085.1 uncultured Methylobacillus sp.
GCCCGTGGAATTTCAATTGCTTTATATAATACAGCCGGTGGAATAGTCGTAGCTGTCCCAGCTATGATCGCTTATCGTTTTTTTAGGGCAAAGATCGATACCCTTATTGTTGAAATGGAGCAACAAGCAATTAAGTTGGTAGAAATCATTAATGGAAAAAGGAAGTAGGGGATTAAATGAACTTTCAAAAAGGTAAAAAAACTGATGATTTTGAAATAAATTTTATTCCTTTAATCGATGTTTTACTTGTTATTATTATTTTCTTGGTTGTTAGTACAACCTTTGCTCGTTTTAGCCAATTAAAAATCAACCTACCAACAGCTGAAGCAAATATTGCTGATAAAAATCTTGATTATATTAACGTAACAATTAGCAAAGAAGGACAATACGCAATTAATCAGAAACCGATTAGCGCTCAGACTGTGGAAGATTTAACTACCAAATTAAGAGAGATATCTGATGGCAATATGGATAACCCACTAGTGATTAATGCTGACGCCTTAGCGTCACATCAGTCGGTAATTAATGTGATGGAAGCTTCTCGGCAGGCAGGCTTAACTAAAATTACATTTTCCACAAAAGTTAATTAACCATAAAGTATCTATATTTTTTATGTCGAAAGAACAAACGACTAAAGTAAGCTTAGCTGAATTCAAGAAAATCTATTCTAGGATTTTGCATTATGCTTTAAAGTACAAATGGATTTTATCTGCAAGTATTTTTTCTCTACTTATTTTAGCTATTACAAACACAGGTTTTCTTGCCCTAATAAAAAAAATAACAGATGAGGGTTTTGTTGAGCAAGCGTCAAATTCTTCTATATTTCTTCCAATCGCTTTAGTTTTTTTAATGACAGTTAGAGCTCTTTCTGGGTTTGTGTCAGGATATTCAATGCGATGGGTATCAAGAAAAATTGTTGAAGACCTCCGTTTCGATGCCTTTAAAAGACTTATGACTCTTCCAGTAAGTTATTTTGACTCAAATGCTTCAGGAAATATTGTATCCAAACTTACATACGAAACAGAACAACTATCGTTTGTAGCGACAAAGGTTGCATTAGAGTCGATTAGGGAAAGTTTAACTATAATCGGTATCGTTAGTTATATGCTTTATTTAGATTGGTTGTTGACACTTATTTTCGCATTGATGGCTCCAATAATGGCATATTATTTGAGGTTAGTATCACCTAAACTTAGAAAAGCTGGCAGTGAAGTTCAATCAACAATGGGTGATATGACAAGTGCCTCTGAAGAGGCTATTTCTGGTCAACGAATTGTAAAAATTTTTGAATCAAGTATTTTTGAATTTAAAAAATTCTCACAAATAGTAATTCGTAATAGAAAAATGCAAACGAAATTAGCTCAATTATCAGGTGCCAATAGTTTTGTAATCGAAGTTCTTGCATCAATATCTCTTGCATTAGTTGTTTACTATTCAGTGGGCAGATTTACTCCGGGGGAATTCGCAGCATTTGTTGGCGCTTTATTAATGCTAATTTCACCAATAAAAAAATTAACGGGGATAAATGAGCAAATACAAGTTGGTTTTGCAGCCGCAATAAGTATATTTAGCGTTATGGATGAAAAAAAAGAAATTGATACTGGCAAAAAGAAATTAAAAAAAATAACTGGCCATATAGAATTTAAAAATGTGTCGTTTTCATACGAAAAAATAAAAAAACTTGTTCTTAATAATATAAATTTAAAAATTAAACCAGGTGAAAAAATTGCGTTAGTAGGTAAGTCGGGGGGCGGTAAAACCTCGCTAGTAAATCTAATACCGAGATTTTATGACTTAGATTCTGGATCTATATTAATTGATAAAGTTAATATTACTGATATTAAATTAAATGATTTAAGGCATCACTTATCATTAGTTAGTCAAGATACGATATTATTTAACGACACTATTTATAATAATATTGCATATGGCAGTCTTAAAAATATTACCCCTAAAAAAGTTAAAAAGGCAGCAGAGGCAGCAAATGCAATTGAATTTATTGATAAGTTACCTGATGGCTTCAACCATAAAATAGGGGATAGGGGCGTTCGTTTATCTGGAGGGCAAAAACAAAGAATAGCGATTGCAAGAGCTATTTTAAAAAATGCTCCGATATTACTATTGGATGAAGCAACTTCTGCCTTAGATTCAGAATCTGAAAAATTTGTACAACAGGCGTTAGATAACTTAATGAAGGGAAGGACATCTATTGTAATTGCTCATAGATTGAGCACTGTTAGGAATGCCGATAGGATAGTGGTGATTGATAATGGAGAAATTGTTGAAGTTGGAACCCATCAAAGTTTATTGAAATTAAAAAAATATTACTTTCGATTGTATAAAAAAGGGTTTAGTTAAATTTGAAATCAATTCATGAGATTCTAAATAAACAGTACTATAAAAAATCTTCTTGGATTTTTATTTTAATCCCACTAAGTTTTATTTATTTTATAATTATTTTTTGTAGAAGTTTGGCTTATAAGACTGGTATTTTAAAATCGATTAAGCTAGATGTTCCTGTTGTAATCGTTGGGAATATAACTATTGGAGGGACAGGTAAAACTCCGTTAGTGATTTGGCTGCTAGAAAAATTGATGAAAATAGGTAAGAAGCCTGGCCTAATTTGTAGCGGTTATAATTCTAATACTAAATCCCCTCAAGAAGTTTCTGTGGATTCAGAAGTATCGAATGTGGGTGACGAAGCTTTGATGATTAAGCTGCATTTTCAAAAGCGTCATAATATAGATATTCCTGTATTTGTAGGTAAGAAGAAAGTGCAAGTTGGGCAGATGTTATTAAAATCTTATCCGGATATCGACATCTTGATTTCTGATGATGGGTTGCAGCACTATGAATTAAAAAGAGATTTTGAAATAGCTGTAATTGATGGTGACAGAAAATTTGGAAATGGCTTTCTACTTCCAGCTGGACCATTAAGAGAGTTTACCAATAGATTGTCTACAATAGACGCTTTAGT
>CAYTWX010000107.1:0-2937 GCA_964442085.1 uncultured Methylobacillus sp.
CTAGCGCTGGATTTTGAATCCAGTGCGTCTACCAATTCCGCCATCCCGGCAAGATGGAGGAAACATTATAACAACCTATGGCATGAAATGAATATTGAAAATTTTAATTATGAACTTCCGGATAAGTTAATAGCCCAAAACCCACCAACAAATCGTGGGGATAGCAATCTATTAGTTGCTAATCCATTTTCCCAAAGGCTTCAGGATTTATCTTTTCAAAGCTTTATATCTTTAATAAAACCAAATGATTTAATAGTTTTTAATAACACTAAAGTAATTAAAGCTAGGTTATTTGGTAAAAAAGAGACTGGGGGGAAGATTGAAATTTTGATTGAACAGGTCGTCGGTGATCAAAAAGCTTTAGCAATGATTAAATCCTCAAAAAAAATTAACATGGATTTCAATATTATCCTCTCTGATGAATATAAAATTAAAATTCTTGAGAGAAGAGAGCATTTATTTTTAATACAACTTAATCAAGGATCTTTTGATGATTTAATGGACTCAGCAGGGCATGTGCCTTTGCCTCCTTATATCAAAAGATTCGATAATATAGATGATATCTCTAGATACCAAACGGTGTTTGCAAAAAATAAAGGGGCTGTCGCAGCTCCAACAGCCGGACTACACTTCTCTGAATATGATTTCAAATTGTTTAAAAAAAATAATATTAATTTTACTTTTCTCACTCTTCACGTTGGATCTGGAACATTTAAGCCAGTTAAGGTCACCGATATAAATGATCATATTATGCATAGTGAGCAATTTGAAATTACGAACGAAACTAAAGCTAAAATTGAATTGGCAAAAAAAAATGGTGGGCGAATAATCGCAATAGGTACAACAGTTTTGAGAGCGCTGGAAAGTTCATTTTTTGAAAATGAAATCAAAACTGGACATCAAAAAACAAATATTTTTATAAGGCCTGGATATAAATTTGGATTAGTTGATAGTCTATTCACAAACTTTCACCTACCAAAAAGCACATTACTCATGTTAGTCTCTGCTTTTGCTGGTTATGAATTCACAAAAAAAATGTATAGTCATGCAATAGATAAAAATTATCGTTTTTTTAGTTATGGCGATGCAATGTTTATTGAACAAAAATCAGGAAATAATGACTAATATTATTAACACTTGGAAATATTATGATTAAAAAAATACTTTTATTAATATGTTTAACCTTCTTTAACTCAACTAATATCTTTGCTGAAATAAATAAAGACGCTGAATTTATTTTTAAAATAAATCTTACAAAAAAACCAACTACAAGGCCTCAAACAATAGCTTATGTTCCAGTAGAAAAAAAGTATTATGTAGCGGATGGTGGATTAGCTGCTCGAGGATCTGACTACGAGCCTGCCATATCAAAATCACTTATACATACTTTCGATGAAGATGGTAAATTCCTAGAGTCAACACGTGCTGGATTTGATAACCGGTCAATTTATTTCAATCAGAAAACATCTAAGCTTGAAACAATTACATATAATGTATCAACCGCTGCTGGTTTTGCGCCAATGACCGGTATATTCGCATTAGAATTAGATGATAACGGCCTATTAACTGCTAAATCAGAAGTTGTTTCTCAACCATCAGCTTCTTTTGGAAGTGCAGGAACCATGCCATCTCATGATTCTAAAAATAATTTATATTATGCAAAACAAGAAAATTCTAACGTTGTTTTTGTAGTGGATGCCAAATCAAAAGAATTAAGAAAAGAAATTAAGTTAGATTTTGATACACCTAAAGTGCTCCACCATGATGTAGCTTCACATTTTGTAGCCTTTACAGAAAAGGCTGGAGAAGAGCTAATCTTATTAGACGTTGATCATAAAAGATTTCTGATTTATAACAAAGATGGTAAATACCAAGGATCAAGTGCGCTTCCTAAATCATTAAAAGTTAGGGCCCAAAATCATTTCAATGGATTAGGTTACACATCTAATGGTTACTTTTTTGTTTACATAGATTCAGATGGTGAGTATGGAAGCTATCATGCCTACAAGGTATTAAAATAAGTTTACTTTAGATACTTTTCTAGTGAAGTTAAGTCTACTAACTCAGATTCTTCTGAATCTCTTTTCTTGTATTCAAATTTATTTTTAGCAATAGTTTTATCACTTACGGTGATTCGATGAGGTATACCCAAAAGCTCGGCCTCGCTAAACATTACACCAGGCCTTAAGCCCCTGTCATCTAAAAGAACATCAAAGCCTAAATCAAGCAATCTTTGATAAAGAGAATTTGTTATGTCTTTAACTTCTTGGCTTTTATCGTAACCAATTGGTGTAAGGACTACCTCGAATGGAGCTATTGAACTTGGAAAAATAATACCTTTTTCATCATGCCCCTGCTCAATTGCTGCTGCCACGATCCTTGAAACCCCTATGCCGTAACAACCCATTAATAAGGGCTTAGACTTTCCTGTCTCATCGATAAATTCTGCTTTCATAGCTTCAGAGTATTTTGTCCCTAACTGAAAGATATGTCCTACTTCAATACCTCGGCAAGTTTTTAATTTATTTCTATCAGGATGGTCTTTAGCTACCTCGCTGTTAGCAGCGAAATCTGTCTCTTCACTATAAACAAGCTCATCTTCTCCAGAATCAGCTAACACATGGAACTCATGGGAGCCGTCGCCACCTATTGCACCATTATCAGCCTGAACAGCTCTAAATCTTAAGCCAATTGCTTCAAATATTTCCGTATAAGTTTTGTACATTTTATCGTAAGTTTTTTTCAAGCAATCTATGTCGCTATGAAATGAATATGAATCTTTCATCAAAAATTCTCTTGCGCGCATCACTCCAAACCTTGGCCTTATCTCGTCTCTAAACTTAGTTTGTATTTGATAAAAATTAACGGGTAATTGCTTGTAGCTATTAATCTCTTTTCTAACAATGTCAGTGATTACCTCTTCATGTGTTGGTCCAA
>CAYTWX010000108.1:0-2889 GCA_964442085.1 uncultured Methylobacillus sp.
TGGTCAGATGCGGAAGCAAGCAGCCACAACTATTGATACAAGTGCCGGGGGTCAGGCTCGCCATTTATCAGAATAATAAAGAAGTTAACTTATGTCATATGAAGTATTAGCCCGAAAGTGGCGACCTAAATCTTTTGAAGCACTAGTGGGGCAGGATGCTACTGTCCAGGCATTAAGTAACGCCTTAGATAATGATCGTCTTCATCATGCATACCTATTTACAGGGACACGAGGCGTAGGAAAAACAACACTTGCAAGAATCCTTGCTAAATCATTGAATTGTGAAAAAAGTATATCTTCAAAGCCATGTCAGATATGTTCTGCTTGCAAGGATATAGATAAAGGGCGATTTATAGATCTTATTGAGGTTGATGCGGCATCAAACACACAAGTTGATAATATGCGTGATCTTCTTGAAAATGCTCAATATGCTCCAACATCAGGTAGGTTTAAAGTTTATATTATTGATGAAGTTCATATGCTATCTAAAAGTGCGTTTAACGCAATGCTTAAAACATTAGAAGAGCCTCCCAGCCACGTTAAATTTATCCTAGCAACAACTGATCCAAAAAAAGTACCCATAACTGTAATTTCAAGATGTCTTCAATTTAATTTAAAACAAATGACATCAGATAAAATATCCAAATACCTTAAAAATATTCTTAAAGAAGAAGAAATAGAGGCTGAAGATGCATCAATAAAAATAATAGCTAAAGCTGCTCATGGAAGTATGCGAGATGCATTATCAATTCTAGATCAAGCAATAGCTTACTCAGGAGACGCAATCTCTGTAGATAAAATTATTTCAATGCTTGGAACAATTGACGATACTTTCTTAATAGAAATAATGAATGCTATAGGGAGCGATGATGGCAAAAAGATGATGAAACTATCTGAAGAGATGAATGAGAAAAGTATTTCTTTTGATCTAGCACTTGAAGAGCTTGCTAGATTAATTCATAAGATTTCAACATACCAAATCATTCCAGATAGTTTTGATAATTCAACCCCCAATGAAGAAATATATAAATTATCAACTTTATTTAGTCCAGAAAATCTTCAATTAAATTATCAAATAGCTATAAATGGCCGAAAAGATTTACACCTAGCCCCTGATCCAATAACTGGCTTTAATATGACATTATTAAGAATGTTAGCTTTCTGTCCCTCCACAAATAAGATTGCTATGTCAAGCTCTAAAAAAAAAATTGAGCCAATAGAAGAGGTAAAGAAAGAACGAAAACTAAATACTGAAGAAAATTTACAGGTTGCTGAAGAAAAGAAATTTTTTAATGGGGACTGGGGAAATTTAGTTGGTGATTTAAAAATAGGAATTGCAAAATCTCTTGCCCAAGAATGTTCTTTATTAAACCACGAAGGGAAAGTATTTAAATTAATTTTAAATAAAAAATTTCAGCATCTAAATCAACAGGGCTACATTAAAACTCTTGAAGAAGCACTTACTAATTATTTTAAAAGTAAAATAGTAGTAAAAATATCATTAGGAGGCGAACTTCAAACCCCATCGTTACAAAAAAAATTAAAGAGCGAGCAAACAATGAAAGCTACTGAGTCTGCTATTATGGATGATAGCTTTGTAAAAGCATTAATTGATGACTTTGGTGCCGAAGTAATATCCTCAAGCATTAAACCAACCATAAAAAAGGAAAAATAATATGAGTAAAGGCGGTATGGGAAACTTAATGAAACAAGCTCAGATGATGCAGGCCAACCTTAAAAAAGCTCAAGATGAATTAGCTAATATTGATATTCAGGGTTTATCTGGCAATGGTCTTGTAAAAATAACTATGTCCTGCAAAAATGATATCAAGAAAGTTGATATTGACTCATCCCTCCTTGATGATAAGGAAATGTTGGAGGACTTAATTGTTGTTGCACTAAAAGATGCCTTCCAAAAGATTGAAGCTACAAGTGGTGAAAGAATGAATGGTCTTGTTCCTCCTGGAATGAACTTGCCTTTCTAGTATGAAAAAGATTGAACCCCTTGAAACCCTTGTTGATGCCCTTAAGATATTACCAGGGGTGGGTCCAAAATCGGCCTTAAGGCTTACTTATTTTCTTTTACAAAGAAATAGGTCTGGCGCAAAAAATCTATCTGAGAAAATTTCTAATGCGCTTGAACAGCTTATGCATTGCGAACTATGCAATAATTTTTCAGAAGAGCCGGTATGTTCAATTTGTTCATCAGGTAAGCGTGATAAAAATACTCTATGTATCGTAGAAATGCCCACTGATCTTTTAATGCTAGAAGAAACTCACTCTTATGATGGTCTCTATTTTATATTGATGGGTCGGCTATCTCCCTTAGATGGTATAGGACCAAATGATATTCACTTAAGTAAGCTTATAAAGCGAATTAAAATTTCAAATATTAAAGAAATAATACTAGCTACTAATTTTACCGTTGAAGGTAATGCTACAGCACAATATATTAAAGAATTATTTAAAGATGTAGACATTAAAACTAGCCGAATAGCACGAGGACTTCCGATGGGAGGTGAGATAGAGTATGTGGATAGTGGTACTTTAGCTCAAGCTATTGTCGAAAGAAAGACCCTCTAAAACCAATAGCTCCTTCGGTGAATGAATAATATAATCTGGCCTCCATTCATCAATTAAGTCAGATTTTTTTAAATACCCATAACAAGCCAATACAGATGTAATTTTTGCTGATTTTGCAGATAGTATATCTCGATGACCATCACCAACGTAAACTGCATCTGAAACATCACAATCAAGAAGCCTACAGGCTTCCAACAATAAATCTGGAAAGGGTTTTGGTTTAAATCCGAGATCGTCACCACACATTAAGACAGAACATTCTCTTGTTAGCTCATGGTGTTTAATTATTTGTTCAGCAAAGTACCT
>CAYTWX010000109.1:0-2642 GCA_964442085.1 uncultured Methylobacillus sp.
ATTTATATTTTATGGTACTCAATCTATTGAAATAAATTCATTTGTTAGTGAGTTAGTTAAATCTATTTTATGCTCTAAACCTTCTATTGATAATTTTGCATGCAATGAATGTCAAAATTGTCTATGGGGTGAAGCGAATCATCCAGATCTAAAAATAGTTGATAACGATCTTGATAAGGATCAGTCAGCTAATATTATTAATGTATCGAATGTTAGAAAGATTAAAAAATTTCTAGAACTAACTTCCCATCAATCAAACGGGAAGAAGATTGTAGTTTTATACAATGCAGAAAAATTGACTGTTGCAGCGTCAAACGCACTTTTAAAAACTATTGAAGAACCTCCTAATGATTGCTTAATTATTCTTACGATTAATGATTTAGCCAATATACTTCCAACAGTAACTAGTCGTTGTAGATTGGTTTCTTTTCCTAAACCAAGCAATGTGGAAGCAAAAGAAGTTCTTGAGAAAACAAATAATAGCGACCTAATTCATAATCTAAACTTATACAATAATTCACCACTGGAACTTATTGATGATAAAGATAAGTTGCTTAATGTTAACACCATCCTGATTGAGCTCAAGAAAGGGAAGGAAATAGATTTAATGAAAATTAACAATATATGGATTGATAACGGTCTTGTGTGGATTGTTAACTTACTTCAAAAATGGTCTCACGAACTTTTATTATCCAAACTATCTGGTGGTTATACCTACTTCCCAGGTGACAAGCAGGTGGTTCATGACCTATCATTAAAAGCAAATTTAAGTAAATTATTGACCTTTCAAAAAAGCTTAATCAAAATAAAATCATATGCTAAAACAGCAGTTAATAAAGAGATCAACTTAAATTCAGTTATGATTGAGTATAAAAAAATTTTTAACGCTTAATTATGTACATTGACTCCCATTGCCATATAAATTTTCCTGAACTTAATGAAAAAATTGATCAGGTTCTCGATAACATGAAAAATCATAATATCTCTCATGCATTATGTGTGAGCGTGACACTCGATAAGATTGATGAAATCTTGAGTTTGGCAAATAAATATTCTAATATCTATGCTTCTGTTGGCGTTCATCCGGACTATGAAAATATCGATGAACCAGATATTGATACGTTATATCGCTACTCAAAAGAAAAGAGAGTTGTTGCCATTGGCGAGACCGGCTTAGATTATTTTAGATTAAAAGGCGATTTAGCTTGGCAAAGAGAAAGATTTAGGATTCATATTCGTGCAGCTATCAAATCAAAGCTCCCACTCATTATTCATACAAGAAATGCCCGAGAGGATACAATAAAAATTATGAGAGAAGAGGGTGCTCATTCTGCAACAGGTGTTATGCATTGTTTTACTGAGTCATATGAGATGGCAAAGCAAGCAATTGATCTAGGGTTTTATATTTCTTTTTCTGGGATAATTACTTTTAAAAATGCTGAAAGCTTAAGAGAAACCGTTAAAAAATTACCAATTGAGAATATTTTAATTGAAACTGATTCACCCTATTTGGCACCAGTTCCAAATAGAGGTAAGTTAAATGAGCCTTCTAATGTGAGATTTGTTGCAGAAAAAATTGCAGAATTAAAAGGTATTTCAACCGAAGAAGTTGCTGAAATTACCACTAATAATTTTTTCAAGTTGTTTACTAAGTGCAAAAAACTTTAACGATACTTGGAGCAGGATCAAGTGCAGGAACGCCAGTTGTTGGCTGTAAATGTGAAACTTGTTTGTCAGCAAACCCTAGAAATAAAAGGACTAGATGCTCTAGTTTAATCACCCTTAAAAATGGCAAAAATATTCTTATAGATACTGGTCCAGATTTAAGAGAGCAGTCTTTGAGAGAGTCAATTTATTCAGTTGACGCAGTTCTTTTTACTCATGCACATGCTGATCATTGTCATGGTATTGACGATTTAAGGGCCTTCTGCCAAATCAATAAAATCCAAATACCCTTATACGGTAATAAAAATGTTATGGAACAACTGATTCATAAATTTAAGTACGCAATGATAGAGCCAAAAAATTTTTGGGAAATCCCTGTTCTTAAACCAAATATAGTGGATGCGCCATTTCAAATTTTTGATGAAAAAATTATTCCTGTTCCAGTTAAGCATGGCAATAATAATATTAATGGATATAGAATTGGAAATTTAGGCTACATAACAGATGCTTCTGAAATATCTGAAAATTCAATGAAACTTTTAGAGGGTGTTGATGTTCTACTACTTGATTGTTTAAGAATGGAGTCTCATTTTACACATCTTTCTTTTCCTGAAAGTATTGAAATTGCGAAGAAGATTGATGCAAAAGAAACATATTTGATTCATATGACACATAGCTTAGAATATGAGAGTTTAAAAAAAATCTTACCAGAAGGTGTTTATGTTGGTTACGATGGTTTAAAATTAGAAATTAACTGAAAAATAAGGATTCAATATGAAATATAGTATGAAATTTATTACTGCCCTAGTTATGCTAATAGGATTTTCTTTTAATGTTCATGCTGATCATCATGGAGAGAAAAAAAGAGTTTTTACTGAAAATGAATTCATCTCTCTTTTTAGTGGCAAGCCAAAATCTAGAGTTCTTAAATATTTAGGGAAGCCTGATAGTACCGATATGGCTATTAAGCCAAAAGG
>CAYTWX010000110.1:0-2606 GCA_964442085.1 uncultured Methylobacillus sp.
ATTTTTTTGCATTGTCTTAACTTGATCAGGCCATTCATCTAAAGCATCTAGACCTTCAAGAAGTTCGTCAGCATACTCAGTAATTTTCATAAAATATTGAGGAATTTCTTTTCTTTCAACCTCTGCACCAGATCGCCAACCTTTACCGTCTATGACTTGCTCATTAGCAAGAACAGTATTATCTATTGGGTCCCAATTGACCATAGAAGTTTTCTTATAGATTAAGCCCTTCTCATATAGCTGAATAAAAAGCCATTGTTCCCACTTATAATAATCAACATTACAGGTTGAAATTTCCCTATCCCAGTCAATTGAGAGCCCTAATTGCTTGAGCTGAGATCGCATATGGCTAATATTTTCATTTGTCCATTTTGCTGGAGCAGTGTTGTTTTTAATTGCTGCATTTTCTGCAGGCAAACCAAAAGAATCCCAACCCATTGGTTGAAGTACGTTAAATCCATTCATTCTTTTGTATCGAGATATAACATCACCAATTGTATAGTTTCTTACGTGCCCCATATGCAATCTACCGCTAGGGTATGGGAACATAGAGAGTGCGTAGAATTTAGGCTTTTCACTATCCTCAGAAACTGCGAAAGCATTAGAGCTTTCCCACTTGGCTTGTATTTTTGCTTCAATCTCTTTAAATTGGTATTCAGTTGTCATGTTTATGAAAGTTTCTCATTCAAATTATTGTTTACTTGATCTGGTAATTTAGTGCCATCAATATTAATGAATATAGGTTTGTTCGATGTATTCACTTTTGACCAGTTAGAATAAAAAGATACTAGTGGTTCTGTCTGCTTGTGGTAAGTAGCTAGTCGTTCTAGT
Source organism: uncultured Methylobacillus sp. (assembly GCA_964442085.1). Classification (GTDB taxonomy): domain Bacteria; phylum Pseudomonadota; class Gammaproteobacteria; order Burkholderiales; family Methylophilaceae; genus BACL14. Next base: position 832 of record CAYTWX010000110.1, read on the forward strand.
ATTGTTTTTTCAATATCATCATCCCGAGTAATAAGAGATTCGCCAGTAATATCGTCTTTTCCCTGCACTTTGGGGGGGTTGTGTTTTATGTGATAAATTCTTCCAGATTGAAGATGTATCCTTCTACCGCTTAATCTTTCAATAATATCTGCATCAGGAACTTGTATTTCGATAACATAATCAACGTAAATATCTGCATCTTTCATTGCCTGTGCCTGAGGGATTGTCCTTGGGAAACCGTCAAGTAAGAAACCATTCTTACAATCTACATCTTCAATTCTTAATTTTACGAGATTGATTATAAGGTCATCTGGAACTAAAAGCCCTTGATCCATAAAATCTTTTGCTAAAATCCCAAGTTCTGTTTTGTTGGTAACAGCAGACCTCAGCATGTCCCCAGTTGAAATCTGGGGTATTTTAAATTTTGACTTAAGAAAACTTGCTTGAGTACCTTTTCCTGCACCAGGAGCGCCTAATAGAATTATTTGCATATACTTTTTCCCAAGAAATTAAAAATTATAACAGCAATCAAAACGATAATTTTCTTTGACTTAAATAGTTCTCAATATTCACGAAATTATCTACTGAAATAGTTTCAGCTCTCATTGATGAGTCAATATCTAGGATTGAAAAGTCAGCATCATCAAGAATACCTTTTAAGTTATTTTTTAATGTTTTTCTTTTGTATTGGAAGGCTAGCTTAATTACCCTCTCATAGTTATCATCGTTTATCGCATTTAGATCCTGTAAATTTTTTCGAGTGAATTTAACAAAAGATGATGTTACATTTGGTATGGGCTTAAAAGCCTCAGCTGGAATATCAAATAGAAGCTCTACGCTAAAAAAATATTGTAATATTGCAGACAGGCGTCCGTAAGCTTTTGTTGAAGGTTTAGCTGAAACTCTTTCAGCCACTTCTTTTTGTAACATAAAGAAAAGATCAGCATCATTTTTTTTAATTTTAGCTAATTTCAAAAGAATTGGGGTTGATATGTAGTAAGGTAAATTTCCGATTATAAAATTATAATCTGAAAATTTAATATCTTCGACTGCCAATATATCTTCCTGATAAATAGTTATTTGAGAGGCAGGTATCTCTTTTGTTAAAACCTTAACCATATCTTTATCAATCTCAACTACATCAATATGATTTAATTTATTCAATAATGGAATTGTTAATGCCCCAAGCCCAGGACCTATTTCCAGAACAGATTGAGCTTTATCAGCATTTATTGAATCCAATATTTGTTTTATTACTTGTTGATCAATTAAGAAGTTTTGACCAAATCTTTTTTTTGCACGAATCATTTTTTCTTGTTTTTAGCTAACTTTATTGCTAAAGATATTGATTCAAAAAAGCTAGAGCTATTAATTTTTTTTGACCCAACTAAATCTAATGCAGTTCCGTGATCGACTGAAGTTCGAATTATTGGAAGCCCTAATGTGGTATTGACTCCATTGTTAAAAGCAAGAGCTTTGAAGGGAGATAATCCCTGATCATGGTACATTGCTAGAAAGCTATCGGTGTCTTTGATATATTTTTTTGTAAATGCGGTATCAGCAGGAATTGGCCCTATTAAATTTAAACCTTCCTTAATCAATTTTTTAATTATTGGCGTTATTATCCTCTTTTCCTCACTTCCAAATTCTCCTTCTTCTCCAGCATGAGGGTTAAGACCTGTAATAGTTATTCTTGGATCTTTAATCTTAAAATTATTTTTTAAATCTTTATCTAATGTTCTTATCGTTTGCTCTAATTTTTTTTTCGTAATTGA
>CAYTWX010000111.1:0-2494 GCA_964442085.1 uncultured Methylobacillus sp.
ATCAACGATTGCCAGAATACCAGTTGCGCTTTTTAACTCACTTACTTGCATAAATAATTCATGACTCAGAAAATAGCTAGAACAATTAATCTGAGAGACTAAACTTTCTATTTCAGGGCTATTGATACTTAAATCTTTGATGAATGCTACTGGTGATCCATATTGTAAAAATGATTGGATTAAATGAGGGCCATCTAAAATAGTCTGCTTTTGGTTTTCTCTAAAAGACGAACTGGAATAAAGTTTTTTTAAATTTTTATAAAAAGGGTTACTTTTTGACTCAATTAATTTTTCATTCATCTATGCATTATTCCATATAAGAGTTATATATCAATCAAATGCTTGGATTGGTCTTAATTTAAAACCGGCATCTTTAAATTGATTTAGTAAACCAGTCTCCCCTCCCAAATGAGATGCTCCAACAGCAATAAATATTCTATTGCCCTTTATTAATTCCTTAACCCTCTCACCAAAAAACTTATTTCTTCTGGTAAGGAAATGGTATTCCATTTTCTCCCAGATGGCATTGGAAACAAGACTTTTTGTAAGCTCACTATCAATCTTTAAGATATATTCTGTATCAAACGTTAAATATGCAGATATCAACGTCTCGTAGTTTGCTTCCTTTTGCTCAAGTTCTTTTTTTAAAACAGCTTTAAGTAATGCCATTTGCTCATCTATAGTAAAGCTATCTAGAGCTTTAAAATGTTCGCTTGGCGACTCAAGACCTTGGGTAATCTTCATATAATCCTCAGCCTTAGATTTTAATAAATTATCTTGATTAAAGGGTGTAATCGGTCTTGGTGAATCAAATATAACAGCCAAAAGCCAAGGCTTCATCGATAACATATTTTCTCTAGGCATCGTATGAAAATCTGCTAATAAATCAATTTTCTCTAATTCTTCTGCACTTAACTGTCCTTCGTATACTTTTGGATCAACACGAAGTATCGATCGATCAAGAATTTCATCAGTTTCCATCACAAAAATATCAATCTCTTTTAGTTTTTCTTTGACAATGGGTTTGAAATTTGACACACGGTTATCATCAGTGTGAATAGTTCCAAACAGATAATGTTTTTTTCCATTAAGGTCAACAATTTCCCAAAAAATTGAATTTTCTTTCTCTTTTTTTGCTTGGGTCGCAGTATAAAGTGAAATAGGCTCACCAGTTTTAAATAATTCTCCAACATCATTCTCTAAAGCCCAGCTATTTGGGATTGAAAAAATGCATAAAATGCATAAAATAAAAGGTAAGATATATTTTTTAATTAAATTCATACGATATAGTCACTAAATAAATTATTTGGTTCAAATAATAGTTTAAAAATATTGCTATCATTTTATTTATAATTAAATAAAATGATAGCTTCTTAAAAGTTTCTATTGTAACTAATTTAATGGGGAATTAATGAAAGCCTTAGTAAAAAGCCATGCAAAAGAAGGAATTTGGCTAGAGGATATGCCCGAACCAGATGTGGGTAATAATGATGTTCTAGTTAAAATTAAAAAAACTGCAATATGTGGCACCGATATTCATATCTACAATTGGGACGAATGGGCCCAGAAAACTATACCTATTCCAATGATAACTGGTCATGAGTATGCTGGTGAAATTGTTGAGCTTGGCTCCAATGTCGATGACTTAAAAATAGGAGACATAGTTTCAGGTGAAGGCCATATCACTTGTGGGCGCTGTCGAAATTGTTTGGCAGGAACAATACATTTATGCCCTAATACAATTGGAGTTGGTGTTAATAGAACTGGTGCTTTTGCAGAGTACTTATCTGTTCCAGCAAAAAATATATTCAAACCAAGTAGGGAGATGTCAACAGACCTCTTGGCTTGCTTTGACCCCTATGGAAACGCTGTTCATACAGCACTGTCATTCAATATGGTAGGCGAAGATGTTCTTATAACGGGTGCAGGGCCAATTGGCATGATGTCTGCAATGGTTGCAAATCATGCAGGTGCAAGAAATATTGTAATTACAGATATAAACCAATACCGACTTGATTTGATTAAAAAAATATTACCCGCAGTAATTACAGTCAATGTTGAAAAAGATTCAATTTCAAAAGACTTAATGCAATCTTTAGGTATTTACGAAGGATTTGATGTAGGTTTGGAGATGTCTGGCTCCCCAGTAGCTTTCTCTGATATGTTATCAAAAATGATAAATGGTGGTCGAATTGCTATGCTTGCAATCATGCCAGCAGGATCAGGGATTGATTGGGATTTAGTTGTGTTTAAAGGGCTAACAATTAAAGGTGTATACGGCCGGGAAATTTTTGAGACATGGTACAAAGGATCAATGATGGTCCAAAGTGGGTTGCCTTTAGAAAAAATTATTACTCATCGTTACAGTTTTAATGAGTTTCAAGAAGGTTTTGATGTGATGAGATCGGGCAAGTCAGGAAAAGTTATTCTAAATTGGGAATCATAATTTAATAAGGATCTTTAATGAGTTTTAAATCTACACGACAAAGTATGG
>CAYTWX010000112.1:0-2444 GCA_964442085.1 uncultured Methylobacillus sp.
CGATCAAAAAGAATTTTATCCCACCATTCGTTTACAAGACCTATTTTTTCATTTCGAATCACTGCATTTAAACCTAGGCGGCTAATATTTTCTTGAATTTTAATTGTTCTTTCTTTATTACTTTCTATCGCTAATAGTTCAATTGATTTCAGCTCTACCATATGACATGCTTTTCCCCCTGGTGCAGAGCAAGCATCCAATACTTTTTGGCTTTTTTCTAAATCAATTATATGTGCTGCTAATTGTGCTCCAAAGTCTTGAACAGAAACTTTACCTTCTAAAAATCCAGGTATCTTGTCGACTCCTATAGGTGTCTTTAAAATCACGCCTTCCATACCTATCAAGCTGTGCTCGACACCATGACTCTCTAATATTTCAGAATATTCCTTAACTCCAATATTTTTAACATTAACTCTTAGAGCTAGGGGTGGCCGTGTGTTTCCAATATCTAAAATATCCTTCCATTTTTTTGGATATTGATTCTTTACTTTATCAATCCACCAATTAGGGTAGCTAAACACAGCGGATTCATGTTCTATTGCTTCATTCTGAAGAGCATCCTTTTTCCTTAAAAAATTTCTTAGTACCGCATTTATAAAAGCACTTTTCTTATGATCAATTTTTTTTGCTGCATCAACTGCTTGATTTACTAATGTGAAATTATTTGATCTTTCATGACTTATTTGAAAAAGAACTATGTGAAGGAGAGCCTCCAAACATTGGTTATCAATTTTCTTGGGTACTAATTTTTTAATATAAAAGCTTGACTTCCCTAATTCTCTTATTGCCCCATAAACCATATCTTTAATTTGCGGTAGGTTTTCTGACTCATTAGAATTATATTTTCTAAAAATTAATTCAAAGCTTTTATCTAGATTTTTCCCTAGAAGAACCTGCTCTAAAACTAAAGCTGAAATCCATTGTGAGTGATTCATCATAAAAATAATTCACCGCCATTAATCTTATGTGCCACAATGAATTCCTTAGCGCCCATTTTTCTTTTTCCTTCTAGTTGGATTTCTTTAACTTCAATTGATCCATCTTTAGTTCCAATATAAAGATTATTTTTTTCGGGATTAACATATATTCGACCAGGCTCACTTTTCTTAAATTTATTTAAGGTTTTAGCTTTCCATATCTTCAATATCTTTCCATTAAAATTACAAAATACCCCTGGAAAAGGATTAAAGGCATTTATTTTCCGCACTATTATTTCCGACGATTCATCTTTCCATACTACTCTTGCCTCTATCTTACTAATCTTTTCTGCATAAGTTACCATTTTTTCATTTTGCTGAATGGGCTTTAGATCTTTATTTTCATTGAGATCATTAAGAACTTTTACCATTAACTCAGCACCTATTTTTGCCATTAAGTTTGTCATATCGCCAGTATTTGCATTCTTATCCAAATCTATTTTTTCACTTCTTACCATATCCCCTGCATCTAATTTTGGAATTACAGCCATTATAGTTACTCCAATTTCTTTATCTCCAGATTCAATTGCTCTATGTATCGGTGCTGCACCCCTCCATGCTGGAAGAAGAGAAGCATGAACGTTATACGATCCCTTCGCAAATATATTTAAGATGTCACTTGGAATAATTAACCCATATGCGGCAACTATTAATATATCTGCTTCTTCTGCTTTTAATCGTTGGTGAACATCGCAATCCCTTAGGTTGTTTGGCTGATAAATAGGAATGTTCAGCTCAGTTGCTTTTTGTTTTATTGGACTCGCTTTTACATTCATTCCTCTGCCTGATCTTCTATCAGGCTGGGTAAGTACTAGCGAAACTTCATATCCTTCTTGATCAATTCTACTTAGAGTTGGGACAGAAAATTCTGGCGTTCCTGCAAAAATAAGTTTAAGTTTTTTATTTGTCATACTTTCAATTAAGTTGCTTCAAATTTCTTATTTTTTTTAATCATTTTTGTTTTTATTCTACTTTTTTTAAGAGGCGATAGGTATTCTACAAAAACTTTTCCCATAAGGTGGTCCATCTCATGCTGAATACAAATTGATAATTTTCCATCCGCTAATAATTCGATCGGATCTCCATCTACATTTAAGGCTCTGATACTTATTTCGGATGCCCTTTTTACTGTTTCATAGATACCAGGCACTGATAGGCATCCCTCTTGTGATTCTTGCTGCCCATCTGAACTAACAATCTCTGGATTTATTAAAATGAGTAAATCATCTTTTTTTTCTGAGATATCAATAATAATAATTTTTTTATGGTAATTTACTTGAGTGGCGGATAATCCAATACCAGGTGCTGTATACATTGTCTCCGTCATATCTCTAACAATTGATATAATCTCACTATTAATTTCATCCACACTGCTAGCAACTTTATGTAAGCGTGGGTCTGGGTAATTTAATATGTCTAAAATTGTCATATGTATTGATTATTTAATTATTAACTGTTAAATTAATT
>CAYTWX010000113.1:0-2408 GCA_964442085.1 uncultured Methylobacillus sp.
TACCAATATTTTCGTAATACCACATCCAAGCTTCTGGATTAATTGGCTCCCCAACGGTCCCTAAAACTCTGAGCGTATTAAGGTCGTAATTTTTAGGATGAGTTTCGGGATTAACTTCTGATTGCTTTATTAAAGCTCTAATCGCAGTTGGAGCCGTGTAAAAAATGCTTACTTTATGCTTTTCAATGAGCTGCCAAAATCGATTTGCTTTCGGGTAGGTTGGCACACCCTCAAATATTAATTGTGTTGCACCAAGAGCTGTTGGCCCATAAGTAACATAAGTGTGACCAGTGATCCATCCAACATCAGCGGTACACCAATAAATATCATTTTCTTGAATATCAAAAGTCCATCGACATGTATTTATGGCATGAAGAAGGTAGCCGGCAGTCGAATGTTGAACACCTTTAGGCTTTCCGGTCGAACCTGATGTGTAAAGAATAAATAAAGGGTGTTCTGCATCTACAAATACCGGGTCACATTCTTTTGGTTTATTTGCGGTGAAATCATCCCATAAAATGTCATTTGAAGTTAAATTTAATTTAGTATTTGCGCGATTGTAGATAATTATATTATTTATAGAATCACACTTACCCATCTTAATTGCTTCATCAACAACAGGTTTGAGAGGTATTAATTTCCCTCCTCTGTACTGCCCATCAGCAGTAATTACGAGCTTTGCCCCTGTATCTTCGACTCGTTCCTGAATACTTTTAGCTGAAAATCCACCAAATATTACTGAATGTATAAGGCCAAGCCTTGCACAAGCTTGCATAGCGACTACTGCTTCTATACTCATTGGTAGATAAACAATTACTCGATCACCAACCTTTAAGTTTAAACTTTTTAACCCATTAGCAAATTGGCAAACTTTCTCATATAAATTTAAATATGTTACTGAGGTTACCTTTCCATCATCAGCTTCAAATATAATTGCTGTTTTATTTGGCTGTGTCTTTAAGTGTCGATCAAGGCAATTATACGAGGCATTTATTTTCCCATCTTCAAACCATTTATAGAATGGAGCATCTTCATCATTTAAAATTTTTGTAAATGGTTTATTCCAGATTAATAACTCTTTAGCTAGTTCTGACCATGTTCCCTGATAGTCATTTTTGAATTTATTGACCAAAGCATCATAACTTTTCATGCCAGAAACATTGGCATTTTTTACTATTTCATCACTAGGGTTGAAGACACGATCTTCTTTATTTACTGACTCTATTGACATTTAAACCTATCCTTTTAATTAATTCGTGATTATATTATTAATTAATTCATATATATCTTATATAAGACTTTAATGTATTACAAATTATATTTAAAATTTTATTTTAATGAATATGCTCTATGTATTATCTGATTATCATATGATAATAGCCTTTCTTTTTACTTTATATATAATTTTGATATGACTCTTAGATTAAGGTTTAATTTACTCATAACACTTATTATGCTTTTTTTAATAATAGCATTAGCATCGGTAATGGTGACTTCATCTAAAAGATCAATTGAAGAGGGTGTTGAGTCAGCAAACAAAGTTACCCTTCAATATCTCGAGACTATTATAGTAAGATCAGGTCAAAATCCAGACTGGGGCAGTACCCACGATGTTGTCAGGCGATTTCTCAGACAATTAGGATATGTGCGTAGTAATGATATTTTTCTTTACAATCAACAAGGTGAATTAACTTATCAGTCACCATCATCTTCTTATAAGTTAGAGGTTCAACCACCCCAATGGTTTACTAATTTTATTGCTCCAAAAAAAGAATCAAATTCTCGATTAATTGAAGCTGGAAGATTGGTTATTCAATCAAATGCATCGGGAGCGATTCGTGGCGCATGGGTTGATTTGAGAACCATATTTTCAACGACTTTAATTTTCTTTTTATTATTTAATTTTTTTGTATATTGGTTACTGGGCCAATGGCTTAGACCAATGAATAATATGCTGGAGGCAATCGAGAAGATAGGTAAAGGTGGCTTTGATGCTCGCTTGCCTCATTTTAATGTTCCTGAGTTTAGGTCTATTGCACTGAATTTTAATGCAATGGGATCTTCGCTTCAAAAGACAATGTTTGAAAATAAGAGATTAGGACTTATTGCGGAACAAACAGCTGATGCGGTAATTATTCACGACGAAAAAATGAATATTTCTTTTTGGAATAGGTCCGCAGAAAGGATATTTGGATATAAGAAAAAGGAAGTATTAGGCAAATCAGCAGGCTTGATTGTCCCTGATTCCCTCAAAAAAGAGTTAGATAAAAACCTCACTCTAATGAAAAAAAATAAATTTATACACGACTTTGAAACCAAAAGAATTACAAAAGATGGAAAATTAGTTGATGTTTCTATCTCTGCATCACCTTTGATTGATCCTAAAACAAAAAAATTAATTGGTGATA
>CAYTWX010000114.1:0-2391 GCA_964442085.1 uncultured Methylobacillus sp.
CATGCCGGGCTTGCTCCAACTTATATTATCTTTTAGTATTGGAGCCCATTTATCAGATATTGATTCCCCAACCCATTTATTAAGTTGCTCATCTTTAATTATTATTTTTTCTTTATATTTCCCTATAGATTTTATAGTAAATGACAATATTTTTTGCTTGTCGATCAGTTCGCCACTTTGATTAACAATAAATAGTTCATCTTGAGCTGCTATGATAAAATTTTTATCATCTTTAATTACGCCTACAAGTTTGGAATCAAATAAAAAAATTGGTTTATTATTTAAAAATACTTCTGCATCAAATTGACTAATGTTATCTTGTTGTAAGGTGAAAATTTTAGAAGGCTTAGGTACATTCAAACCATATAGATTTAAAATCCATTCAGATGAAATATATGTCTTATTTAAGTCTAAATCATCTGTATGGTTCAGAAAAATACCTGTAATTGATAAATGAATAAGTAGTAAACTTATTCCTAAACCTACATAAAGATGGAAGCTTAAAATTTTTTTTATAATTTTTGTTTTTTTTTTCATTAATTTATCTATAGAACTTAACTATCTTAAATTAATAGCAATCATATCATCTCAAAATAGATTAAGGTAGACGTATGAAGAGTATTAGAGATACAATGCATAAAAATTGTTTTGGTACTTTTTTTTATTTAAAAGAGAAATAATATGGAAGAATGGCAACAGGGTGAAGTAATTGAAAATATAAAATGGACTAGCAATCTATCCTCTTTAAAAATAAAAGCAGATATAAATCCTCATAAAGCTGGCCAATTTACTAAAATTGGTTTGAGAGTCAATGATGAATTAATTACACGAGCATATTCTTATGCGAGCGCTCCTAATGAAAAATTACTTGAAATTATTTATATAAATATCCCAACTGGAACCCTATCTCCAAAATTACATCAATTAAAAGAAGGCGATAAAATTCAGATAATGAAGCAAGCTACTGGCTATTTTACAATGGAAGAAGTACCCGACGGCAAAAATTTGTGGATGGTTGCCACTGGTACTGCACTAGGTGTTTTTTTGGCACTATTAAAAACAGATTTACCATGGCAAAGATTTAAGAAAATAGTTTTAGTTCATGGGGTGAGGCATTCAGATGAGTTAATTTATCAAGACCTTATTCAAGAGTTAAACAAAAATTACCCTAGTCAATTGTCATACATCCGGACAGTGACCAGAGACAAGGTTGCAGATTGTTTCAATTATAGGATTCCTATTGGAATTGAATCAAGAGATTTTCAAAGTTATGCGAATGTTGAAATTAATGAAGATTCTCAATTCATGTTATGTGGAAATCCAGAAATGATTAAAGATACTTCAGTAACACTAAATAGTTTTGGTTTAAAGAGGAATAGAAGGGCAAATCCAGGAAATATAACCGTTGAAAGATACTGGATTTAGAAATATAGCTTACTATTAATAACAATATTTACGCTTCATTCCAACACCATAATTTAGGTTACATCTTTGAATATATTGGACCACTTCCACCTTCTGGTGGTACCCAGTCAATATTTTGTTTCGGATCTTTGATATCACAAGTCTTGCAGTGGATACAATTTTGACCATTTATTTGTAACCTAAATAAATTATCCTCTTTTAAAATCTCATAAACACCTGCTGGGCAGTACCTTTGTTCAGGTGAATTGTATTTTTTATAGTTGAATTCGATGGGAATATTTTTATCCTTTAGCTTGAGGTGACATGGTTGATTGGCTTCGTGACCTATATTACTTAAACTTATTGAGCTTAATTTATCAAAGGTATAAACACCATCAGGTTTTAAGTAACTTATTGGCTTAGCTTTTTCAAAATCTACAAGAGTTTCATGATCAGCTTGTTCGTGGTGCAAAGTCCAAGGTAATTTAATTTTGAAGGATGCCAGCCACATTTCAAATCCACCAAATAGCATTCCTAAAGTTGTCCCATATTTTGATATTAACGGCTTAACATTTCTAACTGAATGCAAATCATCCCATACCCATGAAGCTTTTAGCTTTTGTAAATATTGCTCAAGAATTTTATTGTTAATATTTTCTGGTTTTGTAATTCCATCCACACATGCTTCGGCAGCTAACATACCAGATTTCATAGCATTATGAGTACCTTTTATTCTTGGTACATTTACCATCCCGGCACTGCATCCAATAAGGACTCCACCAGGAAAGGCTAGCTCCGGCCACGACTGAATTCCACCCTCATTAATTGCACGTGCACCATAACTAATTCTCTTCGCACCGGCGAGTAAATTTTTTATTTTAGGGTGAGTCTTGAAGCTTTGAAATTCATCAAAAGGGGAAAGATAGGGATTTGAATAATCAAGATGAACTACAAATCCAAGAGAAACTAAATCTTCTCCATAATGAT
>CAYTWX010000115.1:0-2346 GCA_964442085.1 uncultured Methylobacillus sp.
TGGGATTACCTCCTCAATAGAGCAACAAATATCTAAACTAGCTATAAGTGCAAGTAACTCTAACCTCGATGGAATTGTATGTTCAGCGAACGATATTGTTCATATAAAAAAATTACTACCGAAAAAGTTTTTATATGTAACGCCTGGTATTCGTTTAGGTGGAGACTCTATCGATGATCAAAAAAGAATAACAACCCCGCTCGAGGCTATAAAAAAGGGTTCAAACATTTTAATTGTAGGACGGACAATAACTAAAGCAAAAAATCCAGAAGTTGTTATAAATAACATTCTGAACCAAATAAAATAAATAGAAACTACTTGCTGCTGTCAATCATTGCATCAATTTTTTTCGAATCTAATCGTTGCATTAAGTGCGAAAACTTATTAATCTCAATAACTTCTTTTTTAATATCTAAAAATGACTCATAAGGAGTCTCTTTAAAGAATTCAGCTATTCTTGAAGACAATTCTGGAGTTATAGGTGTTAAATAAATACTAAGAACCCTAAAGGTATGAAGGCAGCTAGAACAAACTTCGTGCAAATCTGAACCGCTTGCATGTTGCTCTTCATTTTTAGCTAGCACCCAAGGTTCTTTAGAGCTAATAAACTCATTTAACGATTCAACTTGGCTCATGACAAGCTTAATAAGCTTACTAAACATTCTAGCTTCGTAAAGTAACATAACTGAGTCTTTGATTTCTATTGACCTTGTAATTAACTCTTGGGCTTTAAAGTCTGAAATTTCACATACTGGCATGAGTTTATTGTGAAAATATTTTGAAATAAATCCAGATGTTCGGCTAGGTATATTAATAAATTTTCCAACAAGATCGCTATTAACTTTAGCTACAAAATCATCAAAATTTAAGTCGATATCTTCCATCGTCTCATTTAATTTTGATGCATAGTAATACCTTAAAAAATTTGGATTCTCGATATTATCTAAATAACTTCTAGCAGTAATGAATGTGCCTCTAGATTTTGACATTTTTTCCCCATTAACAGTCAAAAAACCATGAGCATAAATTTTAGTTGGTTTTCGATGATTTGAATATTCCAACGTAGCAGGCCAAAAAAGAGCATGGAAATATAAGATATCTTTCCCAATAAAGTGAATCAACTCAGTCTTGCTATCTTTTTGCCAAAACTCATCAAAAGATAATTTATTTTTTTCTGCAAAGTTCTTAAAGCTAGCCATATAACCTATTGGTGCATCTAACCAAACATAGAAAAATTTTCCAGGAGCATCAGGAATCTCAAAACCAAAGTAAGGAGCATCTCTAGAAATATCCCAATCTTTAAGGCCAGACTTAAACCATTCATCAAGTTTATTACTCGCTTCTTTTTGAAGAGTGCCTGAATTAGTCCATTTTGTTAGAAAATCAGAGCACTCAGATAATTTAAAGAAGTAATGCTTAGTCTTCTTTTTGACTGGTGATGAGCCTGACAAAACAGAGTAAGGGTTGATTAAATCAGTTGGATTATATGTTGAACCGCAAGCCTCACAAGAGTCTCCATACTGATCTTTTACTTCACACCTTGGACATTCGCCTTTAATAAAGCGATCAGGTAAAAACATTTCTTTATCTGCATCATAAAATTGTTCAATTTCTTTATCGTAAATTTTATTATTTTTAACTAATGTTTTATATAAATTCTCAGATAGTTCTTTATTTTCCGGAGAATTAGTTGAGTAAAAATTATCAAAACTTACATGAAAATCTTCAAAATCTTTTGAATGCTCTATGTGAATAGCATCAACTAAAAGTTCAGGGGAGATATTCTCTTTTTCAGCCATTAACATTATTGGAGTACCATGAGTATCATCAGCACAAATATAATAGGCAGTATTACCCTGCATCTTTTGAAATCTTACCCAAATATCAGTTTGAATATATTCTACGAGGTGGCCAAGGTGTATACTACCATTAGCATATGGTAAAGCTGATGTTACAAGAATTTTACGCATTAGGGACCAATAATTAAGGTAAGATTTAAAATATGTATTCTATCAAACTAAAACCCTTAATCACATTACAAATAATTTTAATATAAATAAACTTAAATATGAAAAATAAAATACAAGAGTATCTTTTAGAACTTATTCATCCTGAATTAAATCAAAAATTTATATTAGAAAAGAATATTAAGTCAATTATTGATAACAATGATGGAATTAATATATCAATCGAGTTAAATTTTCCATATAAAAGTCAGGAAATTTTGTATGAGAAAATTATTAAGGATGGGCTTAAAAAAATAACGGATTTAAATATAACTATTAAATGGTCACTTAAAATTTTAAGTAGGCAAGCTCAAAAAGGTGTTAACTCAATTAAAGGTGT
>CAYTWX010000116.1:0-2344 GCA_964442085.1 uncultured Methylobacillus sp.
TACCAGCACGTCGTGAAATACAAAGGAAGCATCAGATTGAGCAAGTTGGAGAGTCTCTTCGTTCGATGATGCCATGGATTACAAAGATTGTTGATAAGTCAAAGAATTAATTGAAAACAAACTTAACTTACCCAATAATAGCCAAAGAAGGCTGGTTATTTCTTAGTATTTCAATTGCTGCTAGCATAGCTACAAGCATTTGGTGCCTAGAAGCAGCTATCCCTCTGTGGATTATATCCCTATTTATTTTACAGTTTTTTCGAGACCCAATTCGAGAAATACCACAAGACAAAAATTTGATAGTTTCAGCAGCAGATGGTCGAGTTATTTTAATTGAAAAAACGACTGATCCTTACAAAAAAAGGAGAGCTATAAAGGTTAGTGTATTTATGAACGTTTTTAATGTCCATTCAAACAAAGCCCCTATTTCAGGAAAGATTATTAATAAATCTTATTTTCCTGGTAAATTTTTTAATGCCGCCCTGTCTAAAGCTTCCCTAGAAAATGAACGGTGTGCCTTGTTGATAGAGACTGAAGATAAAAAATTAGTGACTTGTGTTCAAATTGCAGGTCTTATTGCTAGAAGAATATTATGTTACAAAGAAATTGGTAACAATATGGTAAAGGGAGAGCGCTATGGCTTTATTCGTTTTGGCTCTCGTGTAGATTTGTACTTGCCTGAAAATTCAAAAATTAAAGTAACGCTTGGCCAAAAAGTTAAAAGCTGCCAATCAATAATTGCAGAGCTTTAAAAAATTTAGATAAAATATCTTGAATTTATTAGGGAATGTAAGTGGACAATTCGTTCAAAGCTTTTTCATATACTTCTCTCTTAAAATCAATAACTTGCTTTAATGGAGACCAAAAATCATCCCATCGCCAAGAGTCAAATTCTGGCTTATCAGAGTTTGTTAACAAAACATCAGAGTCATTCCCAACAAATTTTAACAAGAACCATATTTGCTTTTGTCCTTTATAGCGACTAGCGCCGTCGCGCCTAACCCATTGCTTTGGAACTTCGTATCTTAACCAATCTTTTGTTTTTCCAAGAATCTTCACATGATCAGGGCCAAGGCCAACCTCTTCCATTAACTCTCGATACATTGCTTCTTCTATACTCTCTCCTTCGTTTATTCCACCTTGAGGAAATTGCCAAGCATCTTCAGCAACACGTTTCGCCCATAAAACTTGATTATGTTTGTTTAAAATGACAATGCCAACGTTCGGTCTATATCCTTCTTGATCAATCATAGTGTTATCCTTAATATAGACTCTATTTTTTCACAAATAAAAACTTATTAAAAGCTTGATTTTATCATTATGCAAAATAAAAAAATTGTTCTAACCATACTAATATCTCTCTTTACACTATTAATCTACCTTTATAGTAACAATGAAAAAATTAACTCTAAAGCTTATATTACCAATCAGGGAGATAATACAGTCTCTGTAGTTGACCTTATTAAACTTGAGGTAATAAAAACAATAAAAGTAGGTGTTGCACCTCTCGGAATCACAATTTTAAACAAAAAAAACCTTGCTTTTATTGGCAATGTTGGGACTGATGACATTCATGTTATTGACACAAATACAGATGAAATTATTAGAACAATAAAATTAAACACTGCCCCTCTAAGCTTAACTTCTAGCCCTGACGAATCTTTAGTTTATGTAACTGACTGGTTTAAAAATAATATTTTAATTATATCTGTTGATAAAATGAAAGTAATTGATTCTATTGAAGTTGGAAAAACTCCATCAGGAATTACTTTCAATAAAAAATATGGTTATCTAATAATTACAAATAGAGACTCAGATGCAGTTGAGATATATAAAGAAAATAAGTTAATCAAGAGACTAACTACAGGAAGGCATCCATTTGGGGTTCATACTAAAGGACAATATGCTTATACCGCTAATGTATACGATGATTCAATCACAATTATCAATCTAGTAGATTGGACTACTAAAATAATTAAAGTTGGCGCGCATCCTTATAATGTATTAACTCACCAGAATCTTGGCTTCGTAACAAATACAGTTGATGACTCGTTAAGCATTATTGACCTAAAAATTGGTAAAGAGATAAAACAAATAAATACTGGTGAGACTCCTGAAAATTTAGATATACATCGAAAATTAAATTTACTTATAGTTACAAATTGGGGAAGTGATTCAATTTCTGTGTACTCACTTAAAAATTTAAAGCTAATAAAAGAAATAAAAACAGGAGCACAAAGCCGATCTTTTGGGGAATTTATACTACAGTAAAGTTTTTATAGTAATATGTTCAATTGATTTTTAATTAATGAAGGATTTATTAGATGAGAAAATTTATTTTAGC
>CAYTWX010000117.1:0-2311 GCA_964442085.1 uncultured Methylobacillus sp.
TAAACATTAATATTTGGGTAAAAAGAAAAGCAGCTTATGGCTGCTTTTTTTGTTTATACTTAACAAAAAAAAGGTAATTAAATGTCATTAAGCGTTGTTATTCTTGCTGCTGGAAAAGGCACACGAATGTTTTCTGAAAACCCTAAAGTACTTCATAGATTGGCAGAAAAACCAATGCTGCAATATGTGATTGATGCTGCAAAAAAATTAGAACCAGAAAATATTAACGTGATAATCGGACACAAAGCTGTAAAGGTTAAAGAAGCATTATCACATGAAGAAGTGAATTGGATTATACAAAAAGAACAACTGGGTACTGGGCATGCAGTTAAATTTGCAATTCCAAATTTAACTGGACAGCAAACACTTATTTTATATGGAGATGTTCCATTAGTAGATATAACTGATTTAGAAAAATTAGTGAAAACAGGGAAAACGGGATTAAGTATACTAACATTTAATAAGTCTAATCCAGAGGGGTATGGCCGAATTATTAGAGAAAATAACGAAGTTGAAGCAATAGTAGAAGAAAAAGATTGTAACGAAAGCCAGAAAAAAATTACTGAAATTAATACTGGGATTATGGCCGCTAAAACCAAGAATTTGATTGAATGGCTATCAACGATTTCAAATAAAAATTCTCAAAATGAATATTATTTAACTGATATAGTAAGCTTAGCAAAAAAAGAAAAAATAAAGGTTGATACAATCCAAGCTAATTTAGAAATCACTATTTCTGGGATTAATTCTAAAATAGAATTAGCAAAAATGGAGAGAGCGATACAATTGGAAAAAGCTTACAAATTGATGAAGCAAGGAGTAACCCTTTTAGACCCTACTCGGACAGATATAAGGGGCCACCTTGAATTTGGAACAGATGCGGTGATTGATGTCGGTTGTATTTTTGAAGGAAAAGTAAAAATTGGTAGGAATGTAACAATAGGGGCTTATTCTATTATAAAAGATTGTGAAATCTTAGATGATGTGACTATAAAGCCTTATTCACATCTGGATGGTGCCAAAATTGGTAAAAAAAATATAATAGGTCCCTACGCTAGATTAAGACCTGGAACAGAAACTGATAATAGCGTTAACATTGGTAATTTTGTAGAAATTAAAAATTCAAAAATTGGCACGGGAACTAAAATAAATCATTTAAGTTATGTTGGCGATAGTATCGTTGGAAAAAACGTTAACGTTGGAGCAGGAACGATAACTTGTAATTATGATGGCGTAAAAAAACACCAAACTATTATTGAGGATAACGTATTTATTGGCTCTAATACTCAACTTGTGGCACCAGTGACAATTGGAGCAGGATCAACAATTGGAGCAGGATCAACAATAACAAAAAATACACCAGTAAATGAACTATCATTATCTCGAGCAAAACAAACCAGCGTTCCTGGCTGGGAAAAGCCAAAGAAGAGTTAAATTATGTGTGGAATAGTAGCTGGAATATCCAAAAAAAATGTATTACCTGTCTTAATCGATGGATTAGAGCGTTTAGAATATCGAGGATATGACTCTGCGGGTATTGCTATTTTAAATGATAAAATCCAGCGTATTAGATCTATTGGCCGAGTAGCTTCATTAAAAGATAAAGTTAAAAAAACTAAACTAAAAGGATTTTTAGGGATTGGACATACCCGATGGGCAACGCACGGAGGTGTAACTGAGGATAATGCTCACCCACATGTATCAAATCATCAAATTGCAGTTGTTCATAACGGGATTATTGAAAATCATGAAGATCAATGCAGGCGTTTAAAAAAATTAGGTTATAAATTCGAATCCGAAACAGATACAGAAGTAATCGCACACCTAATTCATTATTACTATAAAAATCAAAATAAAAAAGATTTATTAAAAGCAACTAATCTTGCGACTAAAGATTTAACGGGGGCTTACGCAATTGCAGTCATTTCAGTTGACAATCAAAATGAATTAATTTGTGCAAGGTTTGGGTGCCCATTAATTATTGGCCAAGGTAAATCAGAATATTTTATTGCATCAGATATTACTGCTTTATTAGAAGTGACGAGAAAGATCATATATCTTGTAGATGGTGATTTAGCTAGGCTAGCAATTGATTCATTAGAGATTTTTGGAGCTAGTTTAAAGAAAAAAGTAAGAAAAGTTCATCACAGTAAAGTAAAATTAACATCGATGGATTTAGGGCCTCATGACCACTTCATGCAAAAAGAAATTTATGAACAACCAAGAGCATTGGGCGACACTATCGAGGCTGTAATCGATAACAGCAAGTTTGATAATTCATTATTTGGTAATAAAGCAAAAAGTATATTTA
>CAYTWX010000118.1:0-2285 GCA_964442085.1 uncultured Methylobacillus sp.
ATTTAATTAGAACCATTCCAAACATCGGTAAAATTATTTTCAATAATGATAGCTTGTCAATTAAAAAAGTATTGGAGCAAGGCTGTTGGTCGGAGATTGAAGATTTTGGATCTAAAGGAAAGTGGTCTTATAAGAAGGTAAATGAAAACGAATTTGAAGTGTACTTTCAAGAAAAATCTCAAGGCATAGTTAAATGGGATTTAATTGGGCATCATAATGTACAGAATGCTTTAGCTGCAATTGCAGCATCCAAACATGTCGGTATATCTTCAGATAATGCAATAAGTGCTTTGGGTAAATTTAAAAATGTAAAAAAAAGAATGGAGCTTTTAGAGTCTATAAGAGATATTAATATTTATGATGATTTTGCTCATCATCCAACAGCTATAAAAACTACGTTAGAGGGCTTAAGGAGTAAAATAGGTAAAAACCGAATAGTTGCAATAATTGAGCCCAGATCAAACACAATGAAGTTAGGAAAAATGAAACATGATCTACTTAAGAGTTTAAAGGAGGCAGATATTATTTTCTGTTTTTCAAAAAATTTATCATGGGATCCTAAAATGTTATTTAAAGATATTCCGGGTGTTACTGTCACGAATGATATAGATATATTAGCAAATAAAATTTTTAATTCTTGTCGGCCTAATGACAACATAATTTTTATGAGTAATGGCGGATTTTCAGGACTTCAAAATAAAGTAGTGGAACTATTAAAAAATGAATAATTTTAAAAAATATAGTTTGCTAGTAGCTATTATTTTTTCAATTCTCTTTCACCTCATAGTTATCTCAAATTTTTCTTTTAAAATTTTTCAATCGAATACCCAAGATAATTTTGATGATATGCAAGTTAGCTTGCTCAAACTGCAGTCTTCTGCGGAAGTAAAAAACTTATTTAACAAAAAAAAAGTATCTCCGAAGATCCCTTTAACTATTTTAGATAAAAAAGATGATGTTAAAAATAAGGTTGTTATCAGTAATCAAGAAATAATCAAACCTGTTAAACAAGATTTACAATCTAGCAACAAATCAATCGATACAACAAAAATTTTATCTCAAATAAAAAATATGGACTTTTCTTCTAAAACGAATAACTCTGAGAGTCAACAAAGAGTCAGGTCTATTTCATCTAACACTAAGGATTACATTTATAAACTTTATTTTGATGCATGGAGGCAGAAAGTCGAGAAAATTGGTGCGATGAATTATCCAAGAGAAGCATCTGAATTAGGTATGTTTGGCTCACTTCTATTAACTGTATCGCTTAACTCGGATGGAACAATTAAAAATTTGTTTATTAATAAATCTTCTGGGCATAAAGAGCTCGATCTAGCAGCACTTAATATTGTTAAACTTGGGGAGCCTTATGCGAGGTTTCCTGCAGAAATTCTAAAAAATGTTGATATTATTAATATCAGTCGAAGATGGAAATTTACTGAAAGAAATCCCTTTTCTAAATAAGCTATTCCTGATGATACTTAGTACTATAATTTCGAACCGTTTCTAGAAGTGCTTGAAGGTTTTCAGGTGGTGTGAACTGTGTGATTCCATGCCCTAAATTAAAAATGTGGCCCTCGCCATAACCATAGTCATCAAGAACTCTTTTAACGGCCACTTCAATTGACTTAGGATTTGATAACAAAATAGCAGGATCCAGGTTTCCCTGTAAAGCCACTTTATCATTTACTAGTGTTCTAGCAGCACCAAGATCTGTCTGCCAATCAACACCGAGAGCATCTGCTCCGCTCTTAGCTTGAGCCTCCATCCATTGTCCTCCGCCTTTTGTAAATATAATTTTAGGGGTATCTTGATAACCTAATAAATTTAAATTTGAAATGATAACCTTCATATAATTTAATGAATGACTTTCATATTCGCTATGTGCCAAAGCGCCTCCCCATGAATCAAAAATCATAACTACATCTGCCCCTGCATCAATTTGACAGGCTAAATATTTAGTTACAGTTTCAGTATTTATTTTAAGAATATGATTAATCAAATCTGGGCGACTATACAACATTTGCTTGATTTTTAAAAAATCTGTTCTTCCTTTACCTTCAACCATATAAGTGGCAAGTGTCCAAGGACTTCCTGAAAATCCAATTAACGGAATTCTGTTTTTAAGGGCTTCCTTGATTGAACTAACCGCATTAAAAACATATGATAATTTTTCTTCAATATCTGGTATATCTAGCTTTTGAACTGCTTTCTCATCTTGTAATGGGTTTTTAAATTTTGGGCCTTCGCCTTCTTCGAAATACAGACCTAACCCCATTGCATCA
>CAYTWX010000119.1:0-2242 GCA_964442085.1 uncultured Methylobacillus sp.
GTTGAATATTACTATGACCCTTAGTATCAGGCTTAATAGATATTGTAATTGGATTACTTAAGAACTCGCTGGCAATCTTAGAAACTGAATTATCTAATGTTGCTGAAAACATCAACATTTGTTGTTGCTTAGTTGTTGCATTAAATATTTTTCGAATATCAGGTACGAAACCCATATCTAGCATCTTATCAGCTTCGTCAAGAACCATAATTTTAGTATCTTTAAACTTTATTTTACCTTGTTTAAATAGATCAAGAAGACGCCCAGGCGTTGCTATTAGAATATCAAGTGGCTTTGAAAGAAGTTTATTTTGTAACTTATATGACATTCCTCCAACCACTGTTGCAGAATTGATGTTTAAATGCCGAGCATATTTTCTTACACTATCAGTAATCTGATTTGCAAGTTCTCTTGTCGGGCTAACAATTAGAACTCTTGGCCCTCTAACTTTATTTTTATCTTGATGAAGTAACTCTAAAATTGGAAGAACAAATGCTGCTGTTTTTCCAGTACCTGTTTGTGCAGATGCTAAAACATGTTTATTTTGAAGAATCTCAGGAATTGATTTTTTTTGAATAGGGGTTGGTTCTGTATAGCCAGACTCAGTAATAGCTTTATTTATTTCTGGTGTAAATTTGAACGTTTCGAATGACAAATAATTTCCTTATATTGTAGAATTTAAGACTGGCAATATAAAAAATTATGGCAATCTATTAAGTGTGCGAAGTATATAGCTATTTGTAAATAAAGCAAATAAAGTCATTAAGTGAACAATTAACTATTGGTATCCTGATAAATTCATATAAAAAAGTAATTGCTAATCACCTAAAAATCCTCCACTTTGGTGTTGCCATAATTGATAATATAAGCCTTTTTTCTTGACAAGTGACTTATGATTTCCTTCTTCAATTATTTTTCCATTATCCATTACAATTAGTCTATCCATTGCCGCAATAGTTGATAGTCGGTGAGCAATAGCAATTACAGTCTTACCCTTCATAAGGATATCAAGACTATCTTGGATAATGATTTCTACTTCTGAATCTAGTGCACTTGTGGCTTCGTCCAAAAGTAATATAGGAGCATTTTTAAGGATAACTCTTGCAATAGCGATTCTTTGCTTTTGCCCACCCGAAAGCTTAACTCCCCTCTCTCCCACCAAAGATTTGTAACCAATATTTCCGTATTGATCCTTGAGCCCCATTATGAATTGATGAGCTTGAGCTTTTTTAGCAGCAGCAATTATCTCTTTATTAGAAGAGCTAGGCTTACTATAGGCAATATTGTCTTCAATAGAACGATGAAGCAAAGATGTATCTTGAGTAACCATTGCGATATTAGATCGCAAGCTGTCTTGAGTGATAGAGTTGATATTTTTATTGTCAATTAAGATCTCGCCTTTATCTAACTCATAAAACCTGAGTAAAAGATTCACCAATGATGACTTACCTGCTCCAGATCTTCCTACTATTCCAACTCTTTCTCCATGCTCAATATTCAAATTAAAGTCAGAAAAAAAACTATCGCTCTTATGGTATGAAAAATAAACATTTTTAAATGCAATAGGAGCCTTTTTTATGTCTATATTTAAAGCATTAGGTCTATCATTTATTACCTGTTTTTTGGAAAGCATGTTGAGTCCGTCTTGACCAACACCAATTTGCTCGTATAGTGAAGTCATTTCCCACATTACCCAGTGCGAGATTCCATTTAATCTTAATGACATAGCACCTGCAGCTGCTACGACGCCAATAGCTACTTCATTATTTGACCATAGAAAAAGAGCTGTTCCAGTTGTTGAAAAAATTAAAAGCATGCTCAGAAAATGATTGATAATTTGAATTGCAGTAATTTTACGCATTTGGAGTGTGACAGTATGTAAGAACTCTAGCATTGCATTTTTGGCATATTTAGACTCTCTACCTGCATGAGAGAAAAGTTTGACAGTGCTTATATTGGTGTAAGCATCTGTT
Organism: uncultured Methylobacillus sp.; assembly: GCA_964442085.1. Lineage (GTDB taxonomy): Bacteria > Pseudomonadota > Gammaproteobacteria > Burkholderiales > Methylophilaceae > BACL14. The sequence continues at coordinate 1,974 of CAYTWX010000119.1, forward strand.
ATTCGACCCGTCATTAGAGACCGGGCATCGGCTTGATTTTTCGATAGTTTTGCAAGTTTAGGAATAAAATAAAATAATGTCGCAATATATATACTCAGCCATATTAAGAACGGAAAATAAAGTAAGGTATTTAGGCTTCCAACCAAAACGATCATGGTAGTGATATAAACAATTACATAGACTAAAATATCAGACAATATAAACCACATGTCTCTTAAGGCAAGGGTAGTCTGCATTACTTTTGCAGCTATTCGACCAGAAAACTCATT
>CAYTWX010000120.1:0-2178 GCA_964442085.1 uncultured Methylobacillus sp.
ATAATGCAGCAATTCAAACTTATTCTAAGATAATAAAAATTCATCCGAATAGTGAAACAATTCCAGATGCAATATATGGCATTGCAAATTGCGAAATACAACTAACGAGAATTACTAAAGCAAAAAAAACGTTACGGAATTTAATAAAAAAATATCCGCAATCTGAAATTATTCCAAAAGCTAAAAGAAGGCTTAAAGCATTAGAGTCTATTAAACTTTAATACTTACTATTAAAATTGAGCTCCCATTGCACAAATTAAAAGTAAATGAGATTTTCTATTCCCTCCAAGGTGAATCTTCATATGTAGGCCTTCCTACAATTTTCATTCGGTTAACGGGCTGTCCAATGCGTTGTAGTTATTGTGATACAGCGTATGCATTTAATGTTGGAAATAATTTTACTATAGATCAAATTTTAGAAAATATTGCTAAATATAAGACTAAAAATGTAACAGTAACTGGGGGCGAACCTCTTGCCCAAAGAGAATGCTGGAATTTATTGAAAATTCTTTGTGATAAGGGATATATAGTTTCATTGGAGACGGGCGGGGCAATTTCTATCAGTAAGGTTGATGAGCGTGTAAAAGTAATTTTAGATATTAAAACCCCAAAATCAGGAGAAGATAAAAATAATGATTGGGACAATTTAAAACTTATAAAACTTACAGACGAAATCAAATTTGTCATAAGCGATAAGAAAGATTATATTTGGTCCAAAGATGTTTTAATTCGAGAAAAATTGAATGAGAAGGCATTGATTTTGTTTTCACCAGCTTACGGAGATATTGACTCGAAAGATCTTGCAGAGTGGATTTTGAAAGATTTTTTACCAGTTAGATTTCAAATTCAACTCCATAAAGTTATTTGGGGGGAAATACAAGGTGTCTAAAAAAGCAATAATATTACTATCAGGCGGACTAGATTCTTCAACAGTACTATCGATAGCACAGGCAGACGGGTACGAATGTTATGCTATGACCATCAATTATCAACAAAGACATAATGCAGAATTAAAAGCAGCTAAAAATATAGCAAATTATTACAAAGTAAAAGATTTTAAAATTGTGGATATAGATTTGAGCTGGCTTAAAAGCTCAGCTTTAACTAATAAAGATCTAGATATTCCTGAAGTTTCCTCTAAGGGAATTCCGGTAACATATGTTCCAGCTCGCAATACTATAATGATGACGCTGGCATTGGCATGGGCAGAAACAGTTAATAGCCAGGATATTTTTATAGGGGTCAATGCAGTGGATTATTCCGGATATCCTGATTGCCGTCCCGAATATATAGAAAGTTTTCAAAATATGGCAAATTTGGCTACAAAAGCAGCAGTTGAGGGCGATAGTATTAAAATACATGCACCACTTATACATCTTACAAAGGCAGAGATTATACTTGAAGGCATAAAAAATAAGGTCGATTTTGGAATGACAGTTTCATGCTATCAAGCATCAAAAAGTGGTGTGGCTTGTGGAAAATGTGACTCATGCAGGCTTAGAAAAGAAGGTTTTGAATCTGCTAAAATAAAAGATCCAACTGAATATAAATTATGAGATAAAAAAAATAAGAATTAATTATTCAGTGAAAAATAATTAAACTTGCCAAAGTCGGTCAAAATAGCGTAAAATTTTGGCCTTTCTGTATAAAACAATTAAACAAAGAGAATAAATTATGGTGGTTATTAGGCTTTCAAGAAGTGGTAACAAAAATAGACCTTATTATAATGTTGTAGTAGCAGACTCAAAAATGCCACGAGATGGACGTTTTATTGAAAGAGTCGGGTTCTATAACCCGATGGCAAATGAAGGATCAGAAACATTAAGATTGGAGACAGATCGGATTGAGTATTGGCAAGGCCATGGCGCATTACTGTCGGATACAATGACAAGAATTGTTAAATTGCACACTAAAGGCCCAGATGGTTTAGTCGCGATGAAGAAAAAAGACGCAGCAAAAGCTGAATCTAAAAAAGCAAAAAAAGAAGCTGAGAGATTAGCAAAAGCAGAAGCAGCAGTTGCAGAAGCAGCGCCAGCAGAAGCAGCGCCAGCAGAAGCAGCAGTTGCAGAAGCAGCGCCAGCAGAAGCAGCGCCAGCAGCAGCAGAAGCAGCGCCAGCAGCAGCGGCGCCAGCAGCAGCAGAAGCAGCGCCAGCAGAAGCAGCGCCAGCAGAAGCAGTG
>CAYTWX010000121.1:0-2083 GCA_964442085.1 uncultured Methylobacillus sp.
CAGCAAGTTGGTATTATTGGTTTTGCTGCATATATTGCAGAGAAAGGTATTTATACTAATGCAGCAGTTCAAGCAGTTGCACTTGGAACAACCCTATTCTTTGCCCTACCTAACAGTAGGGAACAGGAGCGAGAGGCTGATAAAATTGGATTAGAGTTAACTGCCCTTGCAGGCTATAACCCAATGGCAGCTGTTAGCTTGTGGAGAAAAATGAGTGAATTATCAGAAGTGGATGTGCCTGAATTTCTTAGCACTCATCCTTCACATGAAAATAGGATTAATGATTTATCTGAGCAAGCAAAAAAAATTAAACCTTTATATGAAGTAAATAAAAATAAATAACCTCCCCCTTTCGCGTATATATTTAATGTAAAATATATCCCTTTATTAAGAAAGAAAATCAAATTATGTTAAATATACAATCAATTATTGAAGATGCTTTTGAAAGTCGCGCTTCAATAAATCCAAAGTCAGTAAGTAATGAAATTAAAGAAGCAATAAATGAAGCAATAAATGGTTTGAATAATGGATCACTTAGAGTTGCTTCGAGAGAAGGTTCCACTCAAAACTGGCAGACTCACCAATGGCTTAAAAAAGCGGTTTTACTTTCATTTAGAATTAAAGATAATTCAGTAATGAATGGAAACTACACAAACTACTTTGATAAAGTGGAGTCAAAATTTGCACACTTCAGCGAAAAAGATTTTGAAGAAGGTGGATATAGAGTCGTACCAAATGCAATGGTTAGGCAAGGAAGCTTTATTGGCAAGAATGCAGTGTTGATGCCGTCATATGTAAATATCGGTGCGTATGTAGATGACGGTACTATGGTTGATACTTGGGCAACAGTAGGTTCATGCGCGCAAATTGGAAAAAATGTTCACCTATCGGGAGGAGTTGGAATTGGTGGAGTATTAGAGCCAATCCAAGCCGGACCTACAATTATTGGAGACAATTGTTTTATTGGCGCTAGATCAGAAGTGGTTGAGGGTGTTGTTGTTGAAGATAACGCTGTTATATCAATGGGTGTATATATCGGGCAATCTACAAAAATATTTGATAGGGAAACTGGAGAAGTGAGTTATGGAAGGATACCTGAGGGTTCTGTTGTGGTGTCAGGAAATCTGCCATCAAAGGATGGGACTTACAGCCTATATTGTGCAGTAATTGTTAAAAAAGTTGATGCAAAAACTCGAAGTAAAGTTGGAATTAATGAATTGTTAAGGGGTATTTAACTTGTTGGAAGTTTTTGGAATTAAAAATTGTAATACTGTTAAGAAAAGTCTTACCTGGCTTGAAGAAAAAAAAATTTCCTATGAATTTTTAGACGTCAAGAAGTCTGTATTGAATGAATCTTTACTTGAGGTTTGGATGAATAACATCCCAAAGCCTTACTCATGGGAAAACCTTATTAACAAATCAGGTATGACCTGGAAAAAGCTCCCTGACTTTGAAAAAAATATAGAGTTAGATAAGGAACGAGCTATTAAACTTATCTTAGAAAATTCATCCATAATGAAAAGACCAATAATTTTAAAAAATAAGAAAATCTTAACTATTGGTTATAATGAATCCGAATTTGAGGCAAAAATTTTATGAGTAAAACACTAAATCTTACTAAAGAACTAATATCTAAAAAATCAATCACTCCTTTAGATGAGGGTTGCCAGGATTTACTTATAAGCCATTTAGAATTACTTGGATTTAAAATTGAAAAAATGGCTTACGGTAATGTAAGTAATTTTTACGCTAGAAAAGGTCATGAAGCTCCTCTTTTAGTTTTTGCTGGACATACTGACGTAGTTCCTACAGGTCCAGAAACAAAATGGTCATCACCTCCATTTGAACCTACAATTAAAAATGATAGATTGTATGGACGCGGAGCTGCTGATATGAAAGCGTCTCTTGCTGCCTTTATAGTAAGCATTGAAGAATTTTTGGCTGAAAATAAAGATCATAAAGGTTCTATTGGTTTATTAATAACCTCTGATGAAGAAGGTATTGCAGTAGATGGAACAGTTAAAGTTATAGAGGCGTTAAAAAATAGAAAAGAAAAAATTGATTTCTGTATTGTTGGTGAGCC
>CAYTWX010000122.1:0-1293 GCA_964442085.1 uncultured Methylobacillus sp.
ATACTTCGTTAAATAAACTAAAGAAAGTTAAATTGAAATTAAAACAAATTAAACTTGCTGGATTCAAATCGTTTGTAGACCCAACTACAATTAAATTTAATGATAAATTAGGTGCAATTGTAGGACCTAATGGCTGCGGTAAATCAAATATAGCTGAGGCAGTAAAGTGGGTATTAGGTTCTTCCTCGGCAAAAGAGCTTCGTGGAAGTACTATGGAGGATGTAATCTTCTATGGCTCAGAGACTAGGCAGGCTGTCAGTCGTGCAAATGTAGAACTTATTTTTGACAATACTGAAAGTAGGGCTCCAGAAGAATGGTCAAAATATGCAGAAATTTCAGTAAAAAGAATTATTGAAAAAGAAAAAGGCTCCACTTATCTTATAAATAATACAGTTGTAAGGCGAAAAGATGTGGCAGATCTATTTTTAGGGACTGGCCTTGGGAGCAAAGGATATGCAATCATTGCACAGAATAGCATCACCCAAATTATTGAAGCAAAACCAGAAGATCTAAGAGGTTTTTTAGAGGAAGCTGCTGGAGTTAGTAAATACAAAGAGAGAAGAAAAGAAACTGAGTATAGGTTAAGGGATACAAAAGAAAATTTATCAAGGGCTCATGATTTAGTTCAGGAAATAAAAGCTCAAGCAACCAAGCTTAAATCTCAAGCTGAAACAGCTAACAGATACCACAAGCAACAAGAAAGTCTTATGTTTGGTCAAGCCCAGGTTTGGGCTTTGAAGAAACGAGTGACGAATGAAGCATGGGATTTAATAAAGAAAAAAATAGAAAGTCAGACGCTAGAGCTTGATCAGTTTACTTCTAAATTAAGAGAGCTTGAGTCGGGCGTTGAGTTAGCAAGGCAAGATCATACTAAAACCTCTGATGAGATTAATATTTTTCAGGCCAAATTTTATGAAGTTAATTCGATAGTATCAAATGCAGAAAATGCACTAAACAATATCAAAAATAACATCGAAAGACTAACTAAGGCACAGAATGATAGTAAGCAAAAAATAGGAGAAATAATTCTATTAGAAGGAGAGCTGAGTAAGGAGCTGAAAGAGAATAAAGATAAAATTGAAACTGAAACAGAGAGATTTGAAAGTCATGCAAAACTTAACTTAGAAAAGAAAGAATCCTTTACAAGGCTAGATGCTAAGCTGAAAGAGGTCTTATCTAAAATTGAAAAAGCAAGAAATGATAGGGACGTAAAATCAAAAGAATTACATGAAGAATCATTATCTAAAATTGAAAAAGCAAGAAATGATAGGGACGTAAAATCAAAAGAATTAC
>CAYTWX010000122.1:1393-2023 GCA_964442085.1 uncultured Methylobacillus sp.
AAGAAACTGAAATTAGAATTAGTTCGTTAAACGACTTTATTAACGAGGATAAAAGTTCAGGTAATGTTGATTCATGGCTTGAAAATGTAGGGGTTAACAAAAACCAGCCTATTTTAGATCAGATTAAAATTGATGATGGATGGGATAGTTCATTCGGATATTTTCTAGAGGATCATATACATGCTTACGAAACAGCAAATTTTGATATTATAAATTTAACTGAGCGTCCAAATAAATCAGTTATCTTAATTAATAATGATTTAGATTCAGGCATATTCGATTTCAACAAAAATCTGACTTCAGCAACAAGCGTTATCAAGGCAGATGACAAATATATTACCAATGCTATAAATGAATGGTTATGTAATGTTTACCTATCCGACGAAGGTCAAGTTAAGAAACATAGAGATTTAATGAGTTATGGAGATTTGTTGATATGTAAAAATGGTGATATTTATGGAAAAACATATCAGATCATCCGTTCAAAAAATGGTGGCAATGCAAACCTTCTTGCAAGAAAAAAACAATTAGATGAATTGGGGAAAAGATTACCAACTATTCAAAAATCTTATGAAGATGCAAATGAAGGCCTCAGTCAAATTCAAGAAGAGTCTAAGTTAAAAGAAGAAG
>CAYTWX010000123.1:0-1918 GCA_964442085.1 uncultured Methylobacillus sp.
TAATGTAACTTTAATCATTTCTTTAGCCATAAAATTAACCTCTTATCTCTTCAACCGTTTTACCTCTTTTAGCCGCTATTGTTGCAGGACTGTTAGTCGAAGCTAATCCATTTAGTGTAGCTCTAACAACGTTATATGCATTAGCAGATCCGATACATTTTGCAGTTACATCTGTAATGCCCATCACCTCAAAAATTGCTCTCATTGCTCCGCCAGCAATAATGCCTGTACCTTCTGAAGCTGGTTGAATTAAGACTTTTGCTGCACCGTGCCTTCCAATAACCGAATGATGTAAAGTTCCGTTCACAAGATCAACTTTCACCATGCCTCTTTTTGCTTCATCCATTGCTTTTTGAACTGCTAAAGGCACTTCTCTTGCCTTACCTTTACCCATTCCAACTGCACCATCACCATCTCCCACTACTGCCAGAGCTGCGAAACTCATAATACGGCCACCTTTAACAACCTTAGTAACCCTATTAACGTTAATCATTTTCTCTCTTAAGCCGTCAGTCTGATTTTGGTAGTCTGCTTTTTTATTATCTTGTGCCATCTTGTTTCCTAATATTGTTAGAAGGTTAAGCCATTTTCTCTAGCAGCTTCTGCTAAGGCTTTAATTCGGCCATGGTATTTAAATCCTGAGCGATCAAAAGCAACAACTTTAATGCCTGCTTTAACAGCTTTCTCAGCAATTCTTTTACCAATTTCTACTGCTGCTTCTTTATTGCTGGTATTTTTTAGTTTCTTTTTAACATCAGCCTCTAGTGTTGATGCTGCAGCAAGAACTTTATTGTTCTTTCCATCTATAATCTGAGCATATATATTTGTATTTGAGCGATGCACTGTTAACCGCGTTATATTTAATTCTGCAATCTTAGCTCTTGTTTTACGAGCCCTTCTGATTCTTATGTTTTCATTAGTCATCATTCAACCTCTAAGTTTTTTTAGCTTCTTTAATTACTACATGCTCATCAGCGTAGCGAACACCTTTTCCCTTATAAGGTTCTGGTGGTCTATAAGCTCTAATTTCTGCTGCAACTTGCCCTATCATTTGTTTGCTTGAGCTTTTCAAAACGATTTCTGTTGGACTTGGTGTTTGAGCAGTTACGCCATCTGGTAATTGATGGTTTACAGGGTGAGAAAAACCAAGCTCAAGATTTACTTTATTTCCTTGAACGGCTGCTTTATATCCAACACCTATTAATGTTAACTTTTTCTCAAAACCTGAAGAAACTCCAATCACCATATTTTGAACAAGCGATCTAATCGTTCCTGACATTGCTCTTGAAAATTTTGCTGTTCTTGTTGCTTCAAAAGTAAGAATGTTCTCTTGTTTTTTAATTTCAACATCACCTGTTAACTCTTGTTTAAGCTCTCCTAATGGACCCTTAATTGTGATTTCACCGGCGACAATATTTACCTCTACTTTCTCTGGAATAACTACTGGGTTTTTTGCAATTCGTGACATTATTTTCTCCTAAGACACATAGCAAAGCACTTCGCCACCAATTCCAGCAGCTCTTGCTTTAATGTCAGTCATAACACCCTTGGAAGTCGTTACAATAGCAACTCCAAGCCCATTCATTACTCGCGGAAGTTCATCACTTCCTTTATAAACTCTCAAACTAGGCTTACTAACTCTTTCGATTGTTTCAATAACAGGCTGACCAGCATAATATTTCAAGTCAATATTAAGTAATGGTTTACCGTCATTTGCAGTAATTCCAAAACCTTCAATATATCCTTCAGCTTTTAAAACATTAGCAATTGATTGTTTAACCTTAGATGCCGGCATGGATACTGTGACTTTATTTCTCATTTGGCCATTCCTAATTCGGGTTAACATATCTGCGATTGGGTCTTGCATACTCATATTTTTTCCCCTTTACCAGCTTGCTTTTGTAATGCCAGGAACTTC
>CAYTWX010000124.1:0-1905 GCA_964442085.1 uncultured Methylobacillus sp.
AAGAACAAGTCATTCTAACTCCAGACTTGTTTAAACCAGCAAATTTTATTGACGCTTCCATTAAAGGCTTAAGGGTTGATTTATTAATCGGCTCATTAATGGTTATATCAATTCTATTTTTATTTCTATTTAATTTTAAGACAGCATTTATTTCAGCAATTGCTATACCTCTTTCCTTATTTTCCGCCATTATCGTAATGAGTTATTTTAATTTAGGTTTAAATGTGATGGTTTTGAGTGGTCTGGCAATAGCCCTAGGTGAAGTTGTTGATGATGCAATTATTGATGTAGAGAATATCTTTAGAAGGCTCAAACAAAATAGAAAAATAGCCAAGCCTAAGCCAATTTATCAAGTTGTTTTTGATGCATCAATGGAGGTGAGAAAATCAGTAATTTTTGCCACAGTTATAATTGTCCTTGTTTTCTTACCCCTTCTTTCACTAACAGGGGTTGCTGGTAAACTATTTGGGCCTTTAGCTATTGCTTATATTGCATCAATTATTGCGTCCCTAGTTGTAGCAATGACAATAACACCGGCACTATGCTATCTGCTTTTAGGAAAGTCAGATCTACAAACAAATGATTCGCCAGTTATAAGTTATCTTAAGAAAAAATACATAATAATATTAAAAAATATCGAAAAATATTCTCGGTCTATTATTTTTACTTCATTACTTATAATAAGTATAGGGTTGGCATCCTTACCATTCTATAAAACACAATTTATACCACCGCTACATGAAGGTCACTATATTATGCATATGACTGCTTTTCCAGGAACTTCAGAATCTGAATCTATAAGAATTGGTAATAAGGTAAGTAAAAAAATTCTTGGTATACAGGGGGTAAAATCCGTCGCTCAATGGGTTGGAAGGTCTCCATTAGGAGCTGACACATTTGGAACTCATTACAGTGAGTTTGAGATTGAATTAGATAATTTGAATGGCGATGAGCAAGATAATGTTTTAAAAGAAATTAGAAGATTGGTTCAAACCCAAGATGAAGATGGAGTAATTAAAACAGAAGGTTTTGTGGGCGTTAATTTTGCAATTAATACATTTCTAACTGAAAGAATTGAAGAAACGATTTCTGGCTATAATGCATCAATAGTTATTAATATTTTTGGCGATAATCTAAATTCTCTCGATCAAGATGCACAAAAAATAGTCCATGTAGTTCGTAAAATTAATGGGTCTAGTGATGTTATGTTGCAATCTCCCCCTGGAACACCTCAAGTCTCAATTCGACTCCGCTCTGAAAGAATGAGTCAATTGGGAATTTTAAAAACTGATGTTCTTAATGTGATTAAGACAGCATATGAAGGCTTTCCAGCGGCCACAATTTATGATGGTATTACTCCTGTCCAAATTGCTGTTACTCTAGAAAAATCATATCGTGACGATATTTTAGATATTAGTAAATTACCGATAAGAACTGATGATAATAAAATTATAAGTCTTAGTGAGATTGCATTCATATCTCAAGAGAATGGGCGCTCTAAGATACTCCACCAAGATGGTAAACGAATTCAAACAATAACCTTAAATGTCGAAGGTAAGGGTCTTAATGAGTTCACAAAATTACTTCATGGCAAAATAGACGAAATAAAATTAAGCCCAGGCAATTACTTTGAAATAACTGGCTCAGCTGCAGAAAATGCTAAAGCTAGAGAGAGCTTAATTGTTCATTCAATATTAGTTGGATTAGTTGTTTTATTATTACTATATATTGCATTTGGCTCTCTTGTTAATTTAGGACTTACCTTGATTAATCTTCCTTTTGCTCTAATTGGAGGGGTAATAGCAGTAATTTTTAGTGGGGGGTGGATTTCTATAGGTTCGCTTGTTGGCTTTGTGACTCTTTTTGGAATTACATTGCGAAACTCAATAATGCTTCTTTCCCATT
>CAYTWX010000125.1:0-1904 GCA_964442085.1 uncultured Methylobacillus sp.
CTACGGTATAAAAAAAAAATTAATATCAATTCATCAGCATAATGAAAAAGATAAAGCAGAGTTTTTAATTAATGAACTTATAAGTGGAAAATCAATTGCTTATTTGTCTGATGCGGGAACCCCTGCCATAAGTGACCCAGGAGCCTATTTAGTAAACCAAGCCATAAAAGTAGGTATTAAGGTCTCCCCAATACCCGGATCATCTTCACTTGTAGCTGCTTTTTCTGTAGCAGGAATTGAGTCGACCCAGTTTCAATTTTATGGCTTCCTTCCTAATTCGTCTAGCAAAGCAAAGAAGTCGATAAAGGTAATATATAACCAACCTCTCCCAACTATTATTTTTGAATCTCCCCACAGAATTTTAAAAACTTTGTCTTTAGTCCGGGATATTTTTGGACCTAAACATACAATATTTGTTGCTAGAGAGCTTACTAAAATATATGAAACAATTTATAAGGACAATGTTTTGTCTATAATAGAAAGATTAGAAAAGCATCCAAAAGAGCAAAAAGGGGAATTTGTTATCATTTTAACTTCACCATTAAAGGAAATTGAGGATAATGATGTTTTATCAATGAATGACTCATTAACATTAATGTTGAAAGAATTACCATTAAACCAATCAGTAAAATTTATTTCTGCTATATTTAAAAAAAATAAAAAAGTAGTTTATAGCGAAGCATTGAGGTTAAAAAAATGACTGAATTAATTATTACAAAGCCTGATGACATGCATCTCCATTTGCGTGAAGGAGATATAATGAAGCATGCTTGTATGGATACTGAGAGGCAGTTTGCTAGAGCAATTGTTATGCCCAATTTAAAAGAACCAATCAAGAAGGCTTCGCAAGCGGAAAAGTATTATCAAGACATCAAAAATCACACTAGAGAATCTAACTTTGAGCCCTTAATGACTCTTTTTTTTACTGACGAATTGAATATCGATGAAATTAAAAAAGTTAGTGATTCAAGTATTATCCATGGAATTAAGCTTTACCCCTCGGGTGTAACTACAAACTCAAATAACGGAGTTAATACAATTGATGATTGTTTTAATTTGTTTGGGTTGATGCAGAAATATGACGTGCCATTATTAATACATGGTGAGTCCAATAATAAAAATATAGATATTTTTGATAGAGAAAAAGTTTTTATTGATAATCATTTATGCAATATACATAGTGAATTTCCAAATCTTAGAATTGTGTTTGAACACATATCTACAAAAGAAGCTGTAGATTTTGTTATAAGTTCAAGTACAAAAGTTGGCGCAACAATCACTCCGCAACATTTGCTTCTTGATAGAAATGACCTATTATCGGGAGGGATTAAACCCCATCATTATTGCTTACCTATTCTTAAAAGAGCAGAAGATCGACAGGCAATCATAAAAGCAGCTGTTTCAGGATCACAAAAATTTTTCTTAGGAACTGATAGCGCACCACATTTTAGACATCAAAAAGAAAGTAGTTGTGGGTGTGCTGGAATCTATTCTGCAGCATATGCTATGGAGCTTTACGTTTCAATTTTCGAAGCAGAAAATTCTTTGGATAAACTTGAAAATTTTAGTAGTAAGTTTGGAGCTGATTTTTATAAATTACCTTATAACAAGTCAAAAATAACACTCATAAAAAAAGAATTAGAAATCCCAACTAAAATAAACATTGGTAATGAAGAGGTAATTCCTCTTTTTGCTGGCGAAACTTTGTCGTGGCAATTAACTGAAATATAACTAAGGTGATAAAATAAATACTTAAGTTGACTAGGCAGTCGCTATATAGTTTTCTATGTAGAGGAAAGTCCGGGCTCCATAGAGCAGAGTGATGGCTAACAGCCATACGCCGTGAGGTGAGGAATAGGGCCACAGAGACGAGCGTATTTAGTTACGGTGAAACGCGGTAACCT
>CAYTWX010000126.1:0-1876 GCA_964442085.1 uncultured Methylobacillus sp.
GTTAAATTTATCTGAAGAGGATAAAGTTAATATTTCAGAAGCGTTGATGATAAAAGATAAAGATGCTCTTAAAGATATTTTCAAGGGGTATAGTAAGGTTAAAGCAAGCGAGCAATTAATCGAGCTAATTGATCTTTATGGTGATGTAGGTATTTTAGATCAAATACTTAAGTTAATTCCAAAGAGCAAAGTTATTGAATCTGCAATTAACGATTTAAAAGATCTTTATGCTCATTTATTCCAAAATGATATTAAGATAAGTTTTGATTTTTCAGATATTCGAGGTTACCAATATCATTCAGGATTGATTTTCTCTGCTTATTCTCCAGACTACTCTACTGCTATCGCTCAAGGTGGTCGCTATGACAAAATTAAGAATAACCGTGCAGCAACAGGTTTTTCTATGGATTTGAGATACATTATTAACCAAATGAAAGTTTAAAGAGTTTTTATATGACAAAAAATGTAGTAGTTATTGGAACTCAATGGGGTGATGAAGGAAAGGGTAAGATTGTTGATTGGTTAACTAATCATGCTAATGCTGTAGTGAGGTTTCAGGGAGGCCATAATGCCGGACATACTTTGGTTATTGGCCAAGGAGAATCCCAAAAAGAATACAAATTAAATCTTGTTCCATCTGGAATCATTAGGCCAGAAATAAAATGTTTTATTGGTAATGGTGTAGTTCTTGATATTAATCATTTACATAATGAAGTTACCAAGCTTGAAGCAGATGGTGTCGACGTTAAAAATCGTTTATTTGTTAGTTATGGGTGCCCATTAATTTTAGATTACCATATCAAACTCGATCAAGCTCGAGAGGCGATAAGAACTGAGGCTAAGAAAATTGGTACAACCGGTAAGGGCATAGGTCCAGCATATGAGGATAAAGTTGCTAGACGTTCTTTGAAGGTATACGACCTTCTGAACCCAACTAAAATAAGTGATAAATTAGAGGACATATTAGATCTTCACAATTTTGTACTTAAAAATTATCTTAAAACAAGTACTGTAGAATTTTCTAAACAATTAGATGAAATCCATGCTCAAGCTGAGTTCATCAAGCCATTAGTCTGTGATGTTTCTGAGCAGCTTTATAAATTAAATTTCGAAGGAAAAAAAATTCTGTTTGAGGGGGCACAAGGCGCACTATTAGATGTTGATCATGGTACATATCCGTTTGTAACATCCTCAAATTGTGTTGCAGGACAAGCATCAGCCGGTGCAGGTGTAGGCCCACAAATGTTAGATTATATTCTGGGCATTACAAAAGCATATACTACAAGGGTAGGCGGAGGGCCTTTTCCTAGCGAGCTTGATATTGAAGACGCTTCATCACCTGGAAGCCATATGTCTATTAAAGGTAAAGAATTTGGTACGGTAACTCAAAGAAAAAGAAGGTGTGGATGGTTCGATGCTGCTGCATTAAAAAGGTCTGCAATGATTAATGGTTTAAGCGGGCTATGCATCACAAAATTAGATGTTTTAGATGGAATTGATTCCCTTAAGATTTGTGTTGGCTATATTTTAAATGGAAAAGAACACAAACTTCTTCCATTAGGTTCTGATCAGGTTGAAGATTGCGAGCCAATTTTAATTGAAATGCCAGGCTGGCATGAAAGCACCTTTGGCGTTAAAGAGTGGGATAAACTACCTAGCAATGCCCAAAGTTACTTGCTGAAACTTCAAGATTTATGCGGCGTACCAATTCATATTGTATCTACAGGACCTGAACGTGACGAAACAATATTACTTAAGCACCCATTTGAATAAAAAATCTTAAGATTATAGGGGTATTCAAAAATTGAAAGATCTAAACAAGATAAATGTTTCGACTATAATTTCTGCTCCTTGGATCTATACCTCAAATATTGAT
>CAYTWX010000127.1:0-1800 GCA_964442085.1 uncultured Methylobacillus sp.
CGTTAGTTGTATTTCGCAATTTGCAATGCCATATATTGCATCTGGAATTGTTTCGCTGTTAGGATGAATTTTTATTATTTTAGAATAGGTTTTAATTGCTGCATTGTAATTTTTTAGTGCCCATTGAGAATATCCAAGTCGATATTTTGCCTTAGATATTAACTCAGAATTTGGATAAGTCGTTATGAATTTATCTAAAGCTTTGAAAGCTTCTTTATATTTTGTTGCTTTAACTAAGGAGTCTGCCTCTGCATAAGCATCAAGCTCAATATTTTTATCAACTAAAGGAGCTAATTCATTTTCTTCAGTTAGAGATTCTTTTAATGTTTCATTAATATTATTTTCGGATGGGTTTTTAACAATATTAGCAGGGGGTTTGTTGATTATATTTTGGCTTTGCACCTCAATCAATGATTCAACCTTTGACATTCTTTCATTCAGCTCTTTGTAGAGAACTTTATTTCTTTCTTCTGAATTTTTAAGTTCAAACTGTAAAACTTCTACATCGCCAATTAATTTTGAAATAGTATCATGAAGCTCATTAAGTTCTGAACTGTATTTTGATAAGTTCTTGGAGAATTTTTGGTTAATCTTGAATTCTAGTGATTTTTCAATATTATTCAGTTGGTCTTGCATCTCATTGATTTTTTTTCTTGCTTCTTCATCTTCGAATATTGCAAAAGCATAATTCGAGAGCAACAAAAGACCAACCAAAAAATATTTTTTCATAAAACTCGCTATCTAATTTAAATCTATTCTACTTCGTATGTAATGTCAGCTCTTCTATCCTGACCACATGCGTCTGCTTGACATTCTTGGTTAGCATACTCTTCGCCGTAACTAATTGTTTCAATTTGAGAGTCGTCAACACCAAGAGCATTTAAAGCTTCTTTAACTGCTACTGAACGTTTTTGTCCTAAAGACAGATTGTATTCATGAGATCCCCTATAATCAGCATTTCCTTTAATAATCATTCGCGCAGGAGCATGATTAATAAGATATTGAGCATGAGCTCCAATTAAGTCTAGGTATTCACCCTTGATATCATATTTATTAAAATCAAAAAATACACTTCTTTGAGAGAGTAGTGTGTTGCCTCTAAGCTCTTCCAAGCCTAAAGCTTCTGCAGTTGCTGCATCAACAGCGACACCATCTGCACCATAATAATTTGCCGCACCTGGCTCACTAGCTGAATCCATTGGTGTAGAGCTACATCCTGCTCCAAGTAGTGCTACTAATGATAATAATAATAATGATTTTTTCAATTTAATTCCCCTTAAATATAGTTACTTATGCAGTAAAAACTAAGACGCTGCATTAATTAGTTATCGGTCCCCATGTAGGCTCCTGTATTATGGAGTTTCCTACGTTTATTGGCAACCTTTTTAATCCATTTATTGATACTGTACCAATTTTTGTTGTTTTTCCATAGTCTTTATAGGTAAATAAAACTAAATGGCCATTAGGAGCAAATATGGGTGACTCGTCTGACGGTCCTTTAGAAATCTTTAAAACTTGGTTAGATATTAAATTTTGGATTCCCACCTTAAACTTGCCTTGGTCTAACGTAAGAAAGAGCAATAATTTTCCATCATAAGATATGCTTGGACTTAGATTATATTTTCCCTCATAAGTTACCCTAGTAATCTCATCGCTAACTATGTTGACCTTATAGATTTGTGGGCTTCCCCCTCGATTAGAAGAAAAATAGATATCTTCTCCATTAGGGGCCCATGATGGTTCTGTATTAATTGCATTAGATCTCATTAACTGTTTGATACCAGTCCCATCTGCATTAAT
>CAYTWX010000128.1:0-1774 GCA_964442085.1 uncultured Methylobacillus sp.
TGTACTTTTAACAATGATAGGATTTTATTGGATATGGAAAGCATGGAAAAGAAGAGGTCCTGTTAAAGCGTTGAAAAATATCAAAACAACTATTATTTATTTATTAGTATTTGGTGCTGGATTTATTACAGCCTCATTTATTACTCATGATTATTTTAAAAATAAATCTGAAGAGCAAGTAATATTAAAATCTTTGGAAATAATACCATCTGCTATGAAAGAAGATATATATATAAACTCCCCAAGGAATGGTGAAATTGTTAGTAATCCAGTAAGGGTAGTTTTTGGTCTGAAAAACATGGGAGTGGCTCCAGCTGGATCAAAAATAAACAACACAGGCCATCATCATTTGTTGGTCAATCTAGATAAACTTCCAGATTTGACACTACCTTTACCAAGTAATGAGAATTTAATTCATTTTGGTATGGGTCAAACAGAAACAGAAATTATTTTAAAAAAAGGAATCAATACACTTCAGTTAATTTTAGGTAACTACATGCACACACCTCATCAACCACCATTAATTTCAAAAAAAATTAAAATTATTGTAAAATAAATCGCATAAAACAAAAATAGGGTCAAAATGAAGCTTAATCAATTCGATTATTTAAAACAAGAATTTCCAAGTGCATACAAAAAAATAGTCTTGGAGCATAAAGCGGTGAATAAGGTATTGTCATTCTGTGATACAAATAATCAATATTTTTTATTTACAGGAATGTTTTCCGAAGTTAATAACGGTAAAGGAATTTCTGAAGAGCTAGAGACTTATCTGGTTAATTTTTTAGTCAAAAAATACGAAGTTACAGCATTTGCAAGGGCTTCAGCATATGTGTTGGAAGATCAAACATCATTTATTGGTTTTGATTTTGTGAGCATAAATAATGATATATGGGCACAACAAAATATTTTTCATGTTAATCAAGAAGGAAAAGTTATTGATGTGAATGAGGAATTCACCAATAGTAGTGATACAAACAATATATGCCCATTAGTAAGTTCTTACTTTGAAGGTATAGACTTTCCAGATGATACTAAAGAATATTTAAATAATCTTTATGAACAAGTAAAACCAAGCTTTCACATAATTAAATTAAAGAAATAACTTACTTAGCCCACGGACGATTGCATCTAAACATTGAAAAAGTAGCTTTTCCGGGCTCTGGAGATTTGCTTTTAAAAATAGTGTTTGCTTTAACTGTTACTGCACTATTTTTAGCTAGCTGAACTAAATCTTTATTGATGTCTTCCTTACTTCTCTTAACATATGCAAATTCAGCTAGAACGATGGCATCAACTGTTCCTTTTGAGACGCAACCTGTCGGTTTTGTTTTTACAAATAATATTTTATCTGAACCATCTTTGATATCTACATACTTGGCACAGCTGACCAGAAATAAAAAAGATATAGCCAATAAAGCACTACTTATAGTTATTTTCTTTATATTCATTTAATAGACTCCAATTATTTTTTTTTAGTGTTTGATATTATTTTTTCTTTACCATCACTTGGATCATCAATGGTTCTTAAATAGTCTTGATGCTGGATAAAAAACTCTACATTGTATATCTCTTTAATGTCTTCGGATAGTACATGAGTAGGAACTACAACCTGCTTACCTTTCTGCCAATTCCCAGGGATGGTTACATCATATTTTTTAGCCAATTGAAGGGCATCAATTATTCGAATAATTTCATTGAAATTCCTACCAATACTTTTAGGGTAAGATAGAATCGTTTGAATTTTTTTATCTGGATCAATTATAAAAACAGA
>CAYTWX010000129.1:0-1651 GCA_964442085.1 uncultured Methylobacillus sp.
TTAAATCTGAACTTACTCCCATCATTCTTCCAGATAGCTGGTCAACAAGCTTAAAAGTATCTAGATCGAGGTCCTTTCCAAAAGCATTTAAAGAGTCGACATATTCGAGTAACGAGGGCATAACCAAGTCGTAACCACTTTTACTATACAAATCTAGTAACTGTCTTCTGAAAACCTCGAGCTGTTTAGCCTGCCTAGGTAATAAATCTTCTACATTTTCTGGGAGGAGCCATTGAGCCATGTAATTACTTTCCAATAAATAATATAATTATGCCTGCAAGAACAGACAAAAGCCCATAAAATCTAATTTGGCCAGTTTTAAACTTAACCATTTTACTAAAAGTCTTTCTCCATAAATTAGGCAAAGCTAGAGGAAACAATCCCTCTATTAAAAAAACTAAGCCTAGTGCTAAATAAAGAGTGTTTTGCAATTATTTTTTGCTTGGGCCACGAAGATATTTAAAGAAATCAGAATTTGGGTCCAGAACCATAATATCTTCTTTACCGCTAAAACTCTTCCTATAAGCTTCAAGACTTCTATAAAAATCATAAAACTCTTTGTTTTTAGAGAAGGTATCTGCATAGATTCTAGATGCTTTTGCATCGCCCTCACCTTTAACTTTTTGAGCATCACTGTATGCCTCAGTAATAATTATATCCCTCTCCCTTTCAGCTTCGGCACGAATTTTTTCTGAATCTGCAAAACCCTGCGACCTTAATTCATTTGCTACTGCTTTTCTTTCCGCATTCATTCTTTGATATACAGATTCACTTACCTCTTGAGGTAAATCAACTCTTCTTAATCGAACATCAATAATTTCAATTCCTATTTGTCTTGAATCTCTATCAGCTCTTTCTTTTAAAATATCCATAATCTCAGATCGCTCTCCTGAAACTACTTCTAAAATAGTTCGCTTACCGAACTCAGCCCTTAATCCGTCATTTACCGTTTGTGACAGCCTTCTTTCAGCTTGTCTCTCGTCACCATTTACTGAAACATAATATTGGGATGGGTCAATAATTCTCCATTTAATATAAGAATCAACTAACACATTCTTCTTTTCACTAGTAATAAAGCGATCTGGTTGTGGCGGATCGTAAGTCATTATTCTTTTTTCAAAAAATCTAACATTATCAACTAAAGGTGCTTTCAGATAAATTCCTGGCTCATCTTTAACAGATACAATCTCTCCTAACCTAAATACAATCGCATGCTCTCTTTGGTCAACAGTAAAAGTTGATAGGGTTAAAATAATTAGTAATAAAATTATTACAGTAGCTAGTTTGGATACATTTTTCATAATTTACCTTGCGTCTCTTTCTCTCGCATTAAATGCTCCGCGAGATCTCTCTGTGATTGAATTGATGACATCTGAAGCAGATGACCCACTATTAGTTCTTTGGTTGGATGCTTGTGTTTGATCTTCCTGATTACCCGAAGAGCTCTTTTGGTTAATTAGCTTATCTAATGGAAGGTAAAGCAAGCTATTTGAACCTTTTTGGTCAACTATAACTTTGGAAACAGATGACATTATTTGTTCCTGAGTCTCTAAGAATAAACGATTTCTAGTAACTTCTGGTGCTCTTGTATATTCCGTTAAGATTTGATCAAAACGACTGGCATTACCCTTAGCTTCATTTTCAATTGCAG
>CAYTWX010000130.1:0-1632 GCA_964442085.1 uncultured Methylobacillus sp.
TGCTGATTTTACCTTTTTTAACTCGCCATTTTTACAATCTAAAATAAGATGATAACCCCAGTATTTCATTCCAATTACCCCATATATTCAAAAATTGAAACGGGATTATATTTTATTTTTTTACATTACGGTAATTTATTTTAGGGCATTATATTTTGGGAAGAGTTACTCCACTTTGGCCTTGATATTTTCCGCCACGATCTTTATAGGATGTCTCACATACTTCATCAGATTCAAAGAATAAAACTTGAGCACAGCCTTCACCAGCATATATTTTTGCTGGCAATGGTGTTGTATTGCTAAATTCTAAAGTAACATAACCTTCCCACTCTGGTTCAAATGGAGTGACATTCACAATAATGCCGCAACGCGCATATGTTGATTTACCAACGCAAATAGTTAAGACATTTCTTGGTATTTTAAAAAACTCCACTGTTCTTGCTAGAGCAAAAGAATTTGGAGGGATAATACAATGATCACCATTAAATTCGACAAACGACTTTGGATCAAATGCTTTTGGATCAACAATCGTACTATTTATGTTAGTAAATACTCTAAACTCGGAGGCACACCTAATATCGTATCCATAACTAGATGTTCCGTATGAAACAATTTTTTCACCTTCTTTTTCACGAATCATATTTGGCTCAAAGGGGCTTATCATGCCATGCTGTTCTGACATCTTTTTTATCCATCTATCTGATTTTATGGTCATTAATTTCCTTCTCGCCAAAATTGATTATCATTTTCAAAAATAATCTTAGATTCCTGAGGGTCACTAGTTCCAGCGGTATATTGGTGGACCTTTTCAATTTTTTCTGCCCAATATTTAATTATAGGATCAACTAACGACCATGCTGATTTTACTTCATCTATATGAAGAAACCTTGCTTGGCTTCCCTCCAATAAATCAAGCATTAATGTTTCGTATGCGTCAATTTTTTCGTCATTTTCTAATCTATTAATACCTTCTAATTTTGTCGTTCTGAGTTCGGCTTCATTTAGACCTGGAACTTTTGTTTGAATCTCAAAATAAGTAGATTCTTTTGGTTGAATATTAAATACTAACCAATTACTATCCTTCATTTTTTTATCTTTATTACTATTTTTAAATTTTATCGAGATAGAAGTCCCACTTTGATCTAATCTTTTAGCTGTTCTTAGATATACCGGAATATTCTTCCATCTTGGGTTATCTATAAATAATTTTATTGCTGCATATGTTTCTACAACACTTTTATTACTTTCAAGCTCTTCAAGATACCCTTTGACCTCTCCCTCTTTTTCAATAACACCAGATTTATATTGCGCTCTAAAAGCAAAATTTTCAATATTATCAGTTGGTATTGGTCTGATTGATTTGAGAAGTTTTATTTTTTCAATCCTAATATCGTCAGGAGAAAAAGATTTTGGTTTCTCCATCGTTGTAAGTGCTAGCATCTGAAGCAGATGGCTCTGCGTCATATCCCTTAAAGCTCCTGTTGCATCATAAAATTGAGTTCTTTCACCAACTCCTAGAGTCTCATGATTAGTAATTTGTATGTGATCTATGTGTTCATTATTCCACATATGTTCAAAGATACTATTTGAGAATCTAGTCCATAAAATATTTTGTAGCGCAGATTTTCCCAG
>CAYTWX010000131.1:0-1592 GCA_964442085.1 uncultured Methylobacillus sp.
TGATCTTCTCACGATAGGCTCTTTACCTTTTAATAACAGTGGCTTATGAACATAAAACTCATCAGGATTTACTGCACCCTGAACAACAGTTTCTCCTAAACCATAAGAAGCTGTAATAAATACAACATCTTTAAAGCCTGATTCTGTATCAATAGTAAACATGACCCCTGAAGAACCAAGATCACTTCTAACCATTTGCTGAACACCAGCGGAGATTGCTACCTCTGAATGTACAAATCCTTTATGAACTCTGTAAGAAATAGCCCTATCATTATAGAGTGAGGCAAAGACCTCTTTAATTGCTTGTTTAATATTTTCAATACCATGGATATTTAAAAAACTTTCTTGCTGTCCTGCAAATGAAGCATCTGGCAAATCTTCTGCAGTTGCTGATGACCTAACAGCGAATGTTGTTCCTTTTGCTGAGTTTTTAATTAATTTATCATAACCTTCCTCAATAGATTTATTAAGGCTATCTGGAAAAGGGCTACTCAAAATCCATTTACGAACTTTCTCCCCGCTCTTAGCTAAAGTAATAACGTCGTTGATATCTAAATTTTCAAGCTCTGCTTTAATTTTGTCTTCTAATTCACTATGCTTGAGAAAATCGTTAAACGCACCCGAAGTTGTAGCGAATCCAGTAGGGACCCTCACACCTTTTGCATCCAGTTGAGATATCATCTCTCCTAGTGAGGCATTTTTTCCCCCGACAAGAGCGACATCGGTATTTCTTAGCTTTTCAAATTGTATTACATATTCAGACATCATAAATCCTCATGGGTTATCAAAATTCTAGCGATTTAAGACTTAAAGACGTAATTCTGCCAAATATGACTCTTCTTGTCATTAAGTATTATTAGTATTAGTAATTTTTAACATAAATATTAAATTTAATTGCAGACTCTTATTGAATGTTGTTAAAATGGTAATCCATTTTGTAAATGGCTAGAAATTTAAAATAACGGAGACTCAAATGGCATCATTACTAGAACAATTAAAGTCAATGACTACAATCGTTGCAGATACTGGAGAAGTTGAAGCAATTAAAATGCTTAAGCCGGTTGACGCCACAACTAATCCATCATTACTTTTAAAGGCAAGCAAACTTCCTCAATGTGAACCAATGATTGCTGAAGCTATTGCTTATGCTAAATCAAACAGTTCAGACAAAGCACAACAAATTGAAGATGCAGCAGATAAGCTGGCTGTGTTAGTTGGGTTAGAGATACAAAAACACATACCAGGAAGAATTTCAACCGAAGTTGATGCAAGCCTGTCTTTTAACATAGATAAAATGGTTGCTAAGGGAAGAAAAATAATATCTTTATATAATGAAGCTGGGGTAACAAACGACCGAGTATTGGTTAAGTTAGCATCGACATGGGAAGGAATTAAAGCTGGAGAAATTCTTGAAAAAGAGGGCATTAATTGTAATTTAACTCTGTTATTTAGTTTCGCTCAGGCAAGAGCTTGTGCTGAAGCCGGCGTATTTTTAATCTCCCCTTTTGTTGGAAGAATAATGGATTGGTATAAAGCAAAAACTGGGGAAACTTATACACCTGAAACAGATCCGGGCGTTATATCAGTTCAAA
>CAYTWX010000132.1:0-1558 GCA_964442085.1 uncultured Methylobacillus sp.
TAAATTTTATGTTTTGATTCGTACTATTAGTATCACATATAAAATAACCATGTCTTTCAAATTGATATTTATCATAAGGGTTAGTATTTAATAAGTTTTCTTCCAGTTTTACTTTAATTTTTTTAACTGATTCTGGATTGATATCATCAAGAAAATTTTCTGACTTTATACCTGGCTGCTCTGATTTAAATAACCTATCATACAAAAAAACTTCACCATCTAAAGCATATTTAGTAGATACCCAATGTATATTTCCCTTAACCTTAACTGAGTCAGAACCTGGCGTTCCTGATTTTGTATCAGCTAGATATTCACATAAAACTTTTATAATATTCCCATCTTTATCTTTTTCGCACCCTGTACAATTAACTACATAACCATATCTTAATCGAACCTGATTTCCTGGAAATAAACGAAAGTATTTTTTATCTGGTACTTCCATAAAATCTGCTTTTTCAATCCACAACTCTTTAGTTAATTTAATCGTACGCTTACCCAATTCTGGGTATTTTGGGTGATTTGGCGGAAAACATTCTTCTTCAAAGTCGTCAGGTAAATTATTAATGACAAGCTTTAGGGGGTCGAGAACTGCTACTCTTCTGTGTGATGAGGTATTAAGGACTTCACGCATACAATCTTCTAGTGTTGAGTAGTCAATCCATGAATCTACTTTAGATACACCTATTCGCTCACTAAATAATTTAAAACCTTCTGGTGTGTACCCCCTTCTTTTAGAGCCTATTAATGTTGGCATTCTTGGGTCATCCCAGCCTGATACGTAATTTTTTTCTACCAATTCAACTAAGCGTCGTTTTGATAAAACAACGTATGTTAAATTTAACCGTGAAAATTCATATTGTTTTGGTAGGGGCTGGCTTAGTAATTTATTATCAAGTAATTTTTCAAGCACCCAGTCATAAACAGGTCGTTGATCTTCAAATTCTAAAGTACAAATTGAATGCGTAATCCCCTCAAGTGCATCTTCTATTGGGTGGGCAAATATATACATTGGGTAAATGCACCATATATTTTCAGTTCTGTGATGAGTCACCTTTTTGATTCTATATAAAGCAGGATCACGAAGATTCATATTTGGTGATGTCATATCAATTTTAGCTCTTAAAACCATCGATCCATCATCATATTTCCCGTTTTTCATTTCTTTGAATAATTTTAGGTGATCCTCACTTGGAAGGTCTCTAAAGGGAGAGTTTTTCCCAGGTGCCGTTAGAGTTCCACGATTATCTTTTATTTCTTCTGCTGATTGCTGATCTACATAAGCATGTCCAGATTGTATTAGCAATTTTGCTGCTGAATACATCAAGTCAAAATAATTACTTGCATAATAAAGGTTTGTTTCTTTATTGAATTGCCAGTCAAAACCTAACCATTTGACATCATCAATAATACTTTTAACAAATTCATCATTTTCTTTTTCAGGATTAGTGTCATCAAATCTCAAATGACAGGCGCCAGCAAAGTCTTTTGCTAAGGTAAAGTTCAAGAAAATACTTTTGGCATGACCTATGTGAAGATAGCCATTTGGCTCGGGTGGAAA